>JAKSDM010001381.1 GCA_022360135.1 Pseudanabaenales cyanobacterium
GAGGATGTGGTTGAGTGGCAGATCCAGATCAGCCGCGCTAATGAGGCAGCGGCGAGATTGCTCTGGCCGCTCTGCGATACGGGCATCCGCAAGCGTCTGCGCCACATCCACGGACCCACTCTGCTGATCTGGGGTAGTGAAGACAAAGTCCTGCCCGTGAACTATGCTCAACGCTTTGCAGAGGGTATTGTTGGCAAAACCCGAATTCAATTGATCGAGGGCGCGGGACACCTTGCCGATCTTGACGCGCCTGATGCTGTCTATGAGGCAATTTTAGACTTCTTGGGCTAGTGAAGGGATCCCAACTTGAATGCGCCGAGTCACTCACTGCGCCTTCAGTACGAGCCGCTTTTTTAACGGAACCTGTTCGCATTCACAGGGCCGTAGGTATTCTTCGTTTAACGCTGCTTTGGACAGTGCAGTATACTCTTTGATATTCTGTAGGACGCAAATGACCAAAGTTATTGACACAATTGGCAGAACCTACGCCCAAATGAGAAAACGTGATCCTCGCATTGCTGTAAAACTACTAGAGATTCTGGCGTTCTCGCAGGTATCTACTTAATGGTGTGGTCAATTATCGATTGCCCCAAACCTCAAACCATACTATCAGGAGCAGTTAATGTCCATCCAAGTCTACGGAATACCCAATTGCGGAACTTGTAAGAAAGTGTTCACTTGGCTCGACAACAATAGTGTTGAGTATGAATTCATTAACACCAAAGAAAATCCCCCTAGCCGCGAGATGATTCAAAGTTGGGTGGAGGCGTTGGGGTCTAAGCCCATGCGGAATACTTCTGGCCAGTCCTACCGGGCGCTGGGTGAGGAGAAGAAGACTTGGACAGATGAGCAATGGGTAGAGGCTTTTGCAAATGACGCCATGCTGCTGAAGCGACCGCTATTTGTTAATCAGGGTACGGCGGTGCTGGTCGGTTTTCGGGCGCAGGAGAAGGCGATTCGGGAAAAGCTAGGGCTATAGTGGAGAATTGAAACAGCCAATGTTGACCCCAGAGAAAAGCCATCAATCTAGCGGTAAAACAATCGAACCGGAATATTTGGAAATGTACGCTGAATGCGATGCGATCGCGGGCCAGCCTAACCCTCGTTACAAGCAATCCTCTATCTACTGCAATCGCTA
>JAKSDM010001290.1 GCA_022360135.1 Pseudanabaenales cyanobacterium
GAGGATACTGCCATCTACCAGCGCATGCCGGGGCCAAATGCCAATCACGCCGCCCCAGGTGCGTTTGCCAATCAGGGTTCCTAGTTTCATCAGCTTAAAGCAGTGGCTAAAGATATCCCCATCGGACCCCGCTTGTTCATTTGTGATCGCCACAATAGGTCCAGCCACTGAATCCGACGGATACGGCTCCGGTCTGCCCCAGCGGGAGACGTCATACCCGATTCGTTGACGCGACAGCTTTTCTAACAACAGTTCGGATACATGGCCGCCACCGTTGTAGCGCACATCGATAATCAGGCCGCCGCGTTCGGCTTCTGCTGCATAATAACGGTGAAACTCGGCATACCCTGTGGGTCCCATGTCTGGTACATGGACATAGCCAACTCGACCTCCCGTTTGTTCGAGCACAATCTGTCGGTTATGCTCAACCCATTCTCGATACCGGGCTGGGCGATCGCTCCCCTGGGTTTTAACGGTCACCACCCGAGAATCCGGCGAATGGGGACGGGTAAAGGTGAGCGTGACTTCACAGTTCGCTTGATGGACCAGCAGTTCGTGGGGGGTGAGATCGCGGTTCAGCCGACGCCCGCCAACGGCGAGCAGCAAATCCCCCACCTGAACATTGACGCCGGGACGATTCAGGGGCGAATCAGCTTTTTCACGCCAAGAGTCGCCTTGGATCAGATGCTCAACCCGATAAGCATCCGCATCGGCGTCGTAGACGAAATCAGCCCCCAAGAAACCAAGCGCATAGTGAGGAGAGCGACGATAATCGCCCCCTATCTCATAGGCATGGGAGGTGCCCAATTCTCCCTGCAGCTCCCAGATTAAGTCGGAAAACTCAGACCGGGTAGAGACCCTATCCAGTAAAGGACGATAGCGCTGATAGACTCGCTCCCAATCAACACCGGACATATCTTCAACCCAAAAGTGGTCCTTTTGCAACCGCCAAGCCTCACGAAACATCTGTCGCCATTCTTCAACTGGCGTCACCGAAATCCGTAGGCGCTTTAAGTCCAGCCAACCCGTCTCACGTCCTGGCTTGTCATCAGCTTTCTTGTTGTTTTTCGGTTTGGCGGCGATCGCACACACCCGCAGCCGTTTACCTGAGCGGTAGATTAAGGTTTTGTGATCACGGGCGACTTTAAAGCTGGTGACGCCGGTTGCAACCGTCTCCAACTTATGCTTGTCAAAGTCATAGAATTCAACCTTTTTGTTCGCTTCAAAGTCCTCATCAGTGGAATTATCGGGCTCATCCAAACTGCCCCGAATTGGAAAAGAGCTAAACAATACTTTTCCCGATACCCCCCAAATTTGCCGATAACGCCCCTCTGGGACGGGAAACCGGACAACTCGGCCGGTAATGCCGTCAAGGTCAATTTGCAGCGTTGTGGCGTTGGCTGACTCCGGCGTCGCAGAACTAGATTCAGCCACTGCTTCGGTCTCTGCCTCTGAGTTGCCATTATTAGCCGCTTGCGGTTTTTGACTCAACGGTTTGGGGATGGGCACAAAGGGGGAAGGCGTTTCCCTCTGCAGGGTCATCAAAAAGGGACGCATGCCGCGAGGAAACCCCAGGTCAAAATAGTGGCTATCGTAGACTGGGTTGAATTCTCGGTATGAGAGAAAATAAAGGAATTTGCCGTCGGGGTCGAAGGCGGGACTAAAGTCAAAGAACCGAGGTTCAGTCACTTGATGTAGGCTGTTGTCTTGAAGATTGCAGAGTTTAATCACTGAAACCTTCTGGGTTTCGCAAAAGCCATAGGCCACCCATAGGCCATCGGGCGACCAGGCAAAACCGCCGATGCGTCCATGGTGGCTACGGTCAAGGATGCGACTCTGTTTGGTCTCCAAATCGACCCAAATTAATTCTTGCCGGTGGTTGGAGAGGATGATTTGATCGGCGACGGGCGACACTTCAAGGGCGATCGCTCGCCCCAAATCCAAGTCCTCCAAACGCTCAGGCGCCTTGTTCACGGCCGGACTATGAATTTCAAGCGCCTCGACCCCGCTACTATCCGAGAGGGTGGCGAATCTGGTTTTGTCGTTCAGCCAACGGGTCAAACGGTAGCGCACGCCATCAAACTGCCCCAATTGCGTGACCGCCCCTTCCCAATTCCCCAACCAGAAGCTTTTCCCGCGACAGGTTACGAGGGTCGAATGTCCCTCTGGATGGAGTGTGTAATCCTCCAGATACTTGGCGGCCTCAACAAACTTGCGCTGCCGCTGGACTTGGGGACTGTGAAACTCGACCGGGATGATATCAGTGGCTGCAGAGACGGGGTCAAAACAGCAAAGTTCAGCGCCGATATGATAAACGATCCGGTTGCCGTCGGTGGTCGCATTGCGGACATAATACTCGGGATTGTCAGTGTGTTTTTGTAGATCTTCCCCTAGCGGCGTGCAAGAATACAAATTGCCAATCCCTTCGTGATCGGAAATGAAGTAGACGCGATCGCCTATCCACATCGGGGAGGCTAGATTACCTTCTAGATCAATCAGTTTTCGGAAGACGCCCGTTCCCTCGGAATCGATCCAAATTACACCGACGGTCCCACCTCGATAGCGTTTCCAGCGCGCAATATCGCTGGTGTGTCTCCCGATCACGACCCCGCCGGTAGAACTGTAAGCAATGTGTTGGGCGGATCCGACCGCAAGGCGTTGGGGCAATCCTCCAGCGGCATTGATTTGGTGCACAGCGTAGAGGCGTTGGAAAGGCTGGGCGGCATTACTGGAAAAGAGGATTGACTGGCCATCTAAGCGCCAGCCGATGACCTGCGAGTTGGCCCCCAGAAACGTTAGCCGTTTTGCCGCTCCGCCTTCGGCAGGCATGACATAAACCTCTGGATGCCCTTCTTCTCGACCAACAAAGGCCAATTGGGCGCCATCGGGAGACAGAAATGGGTGCGATACCGCTCCCAAGTTTGAGGTTAATCGGATGGCGACGCCCCCTTTAACCGGAACATACCAAAGATCGTCTTCACACACGAAAACAACTCGGTCTCCATGAATTGTCGGAAACCGATAATAACCAGACTGTTTACTCATTGCTGCTGATTCGTCAAGATGAGCTAGACAAGCTGAGCTAGATATTAACGTCGAGGACTATCACCCCTCAGAGATTTAATGGGTTTCTTTAGCTTTAGGTTAAAACGCTATCTCTTATAGATTCCACTCTATTGCCCTAGCCGAGGTAAGCTAAGAATA
>JAKSDM010000858.1 GCA_022360135.1 Pseudanabaenales cyanobacterium
CGCCCAGGCTCTGCTAATAATTCTCCACAGACCTTCTCGATCAATCGAACTGTGACATATTCCATCACCACTGGCTGCTGGGTGTAACTGCCTGATTTCACCTCAATCAGAGCGCGCCAACTTAACGACTCCAGGGTTTCGAGTAAGTCTGCTCTGGAGACGGTCGGGACAATATCCTCCGCCAGCTTGGCAATTGATGTCCACTCCCGATTAATGGCCAGCCAATGCATAATGGTCTGCTCCAGAGGGCTGAGACGTTCAAACTGCTGGGTCAGTAAGCGACGGACACTGTTAAAAATGATGATGTTTTGTTCTAGAAAGGGTTCAATCTCGCCGTTAAAAAGATCTTGAATTGAGGTGGCGACAATCTTCAAAGCCAGTGGATTACACCCGTAGCGATCGCACAATTGCTGCTGTTGTTCGATTGAACCCGACAATCCCTTGGCTTGAATTAACGCTTGAGCTGCTTCCGGAGCGCCTTCTAATTGCAGCGATCGCACCGCCAATTCCAACCCTTCAAAAGCAGCTATTTCAGCCGGTTTTTCCCGACTGGTGAAAATCAGACAACTTTGGTGAGCAGATTCCCCTACCACCCGAAACAGATCGCCATACCCTTCATAACCCGAACGATACTGTCCCGCCTGCGCCTCTGCCTGCAAAATGGTCTCCCCATTATCCAGAATCACTAAACAACGAGCCGCCCGTAACCAATGCGCCAACCGCCCCAGATCCGCCTGAGTATCTTGTTGATCCGACAGAAATAGAATTAGTTCACTCAGCAACGTTTCTAAAGGGGGAGCATTGCGGAGCGATCGCCAGATCACAAACTTGAACGCAGAATCAGGTGACCGATAACAAATAATCGGTGACCGCTGATCGGTGACTGGCGACAGATGACCGCTGCCTCTCCCCTGTCCCCCGGTCCCTGTCCCCTCTCCCCTGTCCTCTGTCCCCTGTTTCCCATCCCCTGTCACCTGCTGCGCCAGCTTCATCGCCAAAGCAGTTTTGCCAATCCCGCCCATGCCCAGCAGCGCCACCAGCCGACATCGATCGACCTGAATCCAATGCTCCAACCTGGACAGTTCCGCCCCCCGTCCGTAGAAATGGCTGACATCAATGGCGTCGCCCCAATCAACATGGAGGGTAGGGGGTGAGGGGCAGGGGGTGGGGGGTGAGGATTTGAATTTTGAATTCGACTCACTCACTCCCCCTAATTGCCGCTCCAATACGGCTCGACAGGTGGTTTTATTGATGGTTTCTCCCAAAGCTTGGGACAGATATCTCCATAGCTTGGGACCGACATCTGTCGTCAGGTATTTGGCTGAATAGCCTGAAACTGTCGCAATTTGCTCGTAGGTTTGTTTTTGCAAAGCCCCTTTCAGGATAGCTGTTTCCACAGCAGTGAGGGATCTGCCAAGGTAGGCGAACAAGGCTGTATCGGCAATGGAGAGTATTGGTTCAGAACTCATCTCTATGCAGCCCTCATTTCAGATTTTCAAACAGCCTCTAAAGTTTGACACGTACTCTAGCGCCTAATCGAGAAGAACTTGGGAAGATGTAGCAACAGTCCAGCGGGCAAGAGCAAGTCACCTGAGTTTCCTTAGGTTTCAGAGATAAAGATACATAGATTTCTGTGATGACGGACACAAAATGGCGGCCTATCGTAGGAAATGAAAGGTGATTAGGCGCCAACACGTTTTGATAGAGTCACGAATGCTAGAGGGCGCTGTCTCAGCTGGTGATTTCTGCACGGCGCTTCTGGATTGGTTATGAAAATCGCCTTTCTGTCAGGCCGAAAATCCTATCCAGCAAACGATTCAGTCATTTGTTGAAGCAATTTTTAGGCGATCAAACTACCGCTTATTAACAAAATCAAGAGGATATGAATATGGAAAACATGATCACACGTCAGCGAGCGACGGTAGAGGAACATCTTCGCACCGAGAATGCAGGTGACTGGCCAGCCGTTTACGACACCTTTATCCAGAGCGAAGCTGTCTACTACGATGTGGTGCCACTAAGCGCCAAATTCAGGGGCATGGCAGGGGTAAAGGACTTTTACGAGATGCTTGTGGCGGCAATACCAGATCTGCACATCACGGTTTCGGCGGAGTACGATGTGCCCGGCTGCTCCATCCGCGAAGTCACAATCACGGGGACTCATCAGGGCGAATATTGTGGCGCGCCAGCCAGTGGTAATCCTATATGCTTCGAGCTAGTGGCCTTCTACCTGTTTGATATGGATGACGACAGCGGTAAGCTCTTGGCCGAGCGCATCTATTTTGATAATGAGACGCTGCTGCGCCAAATGCGGGGTGAGGCAAATGCGCCCACTGGTGTTGGGCTGGTCC
This sequence comes from Pseudanabaenales cyanobacterium, assembly GCA_022360135.1. Lineage (GTDB taxonomy): Bacteria > Cyanobacteriota > Cyanobacteriia > Phormidesmidales > Phormidesmidaceae > JAKSDM01. The sequence goes on from JAKSDM010000858.1 coordinate 2,352, forward strand.
ATGTTGCCTGAGACTCAAAGAGGGAGGACTCGAAGCTTCAGGTCTCGCTTCAGTGACCAGATCAGAATCCGAGACTAGCAGGGGGTCACCTTGACCACATCTGATCTGGCCTAGCAAAACCTCGATTTCAAGGGGCGACATCAACACTCAAGAGACTAACACCTGAATCCAGCGATGAATGGCTGGATAGCATGCAAAACAGGACAGCGCCAAAATGCCAAAAATCAGACACCAACCCCGATACCATTTCTATCGCTCGGCAGTGCTGCCTGCGCCGCTCAATGACGTGTGGCGTGAAATGAGAAGTTTTGCGCGGACGCTCAAAATAGCTTTTCGAGAGCAGGTAGAAGCGATCAACTGGTGTGATGGGGGGTCAACCGATAAGATTCCTTCCTTAATTCAATTCACTGTGCAGCCTGGAGGTCAAAAGATCATAGAGGAAGTTATCGGTAGAGACGAGATGGAACATTCGCTCACTTACCGTACCGTTGAACAGGCGTTAAATATCGTAGATTATGTCGCCTCTTACACCCTCAAGCCGATTACGGATGAACCCGACCAGACATTTCTTGAATGGACAAGAGATTTCAGTCTGACAGAGGATACAGAGCCTCAAGCGTTTCTCTCTTTTTATAGCGCTTCAAGCGAGCAGCAACTCGCGAATGTTAAAGCGCATTTCAAGCGAATCAATTTTCCGCCGCCACCAAGATAAGTACCTGTGCATTGAAAATTTCAATGCGACCAAGTGTCATTCCTCGCTAAGCTCGGAATCTCAATCTCCCGCTAAAGTCTGAGATGTCTCGATTCCGCTTCGCTCCACTCAACATGACATTCTGTGGTTACTGCGTATCGACTTTGTAATTAATTTTGCCTACCTACTTAGATGTCAGAGTTTTAAGTGTTCTAGGAGTCAATGAATAATGGTTTACCATCAACTCAAGCGGTTCGGAATCCCTGCCCTGCTGGCGACTGTCGCGCTTGGCTGCAGTGCTACGCTGAGCAGTGAGACCCCCCATACCGCTGCAGACGAAGCCGCTTCTAAATTTGTGGCGATCACCCAAATAGTGGAGCATCCATCGCTGAATGCGGTCAGAGATGGGGTCCAAGATGAGCTGGCGAAAGCGGGTTATACAGAAGGGGAGACACTCAAGTGGCAGTGGGAAAGCGCTCAAGGAAATCCCGAGATTGCCGCTCAGATCGCCAACAAATTTGTGGGAGAGCAGCCTGATCTAATCGTCGCCATTTCGACTCCCTCTGCTCAAGCTGCCGTTTCTGCAGCCGATAATATTCCGGTCCTCTTTTCGGCGGTGACCGATCCGCTAGAGGCTCGACTGGTGAGCGATTTAGATCATCCAGGCGGATTTGTCACGGGGGTGAGTGATTTGTCTCCAATCGCGCAACATCTGGATTTAATCGCTGAGATAGTTCCGGGCGCCGAGCAAATTGGGGTGCTCTACAATGCGGGTGAAGCTAATTCAGTCAGTCTGATCAATCTGCTGAAGAAAGCGGCGCCTGAACGGGACATGATCATGGTTGAGGCCACCGTGTCCAGCTCTGGAGAAGTGGCGACTGCAACCCAGAGCTTAGTGGGAAAAGTCGATGTCATTTATCTCCCTACTGACAATACGACGGCGTCTGCTGCAGAGTCAATTATTCAGGTGGGGCGAAACAATCGTCTGCCTGTGTTTGCTGGGGATAGCGGTACTGTAGAGCGAGGTGCGATCGCCAC
>JAKSDM010000029.1 GCA_022360135.1 Pseudanabaenales cyanobacterium
AACTTCAAATACACTTCATTGGTTTGTTGTGAACAACTCTCAACGGTAATGTTAGGGAAATTAAGCAATTTATCAAGATGAAAGTCCACAGGTATAGCACCCTCCAAAAAAAATACCTTATTATACAGTTTTCACCCTGGATCCAGAAGAGCCTTTTCAGATAGGGTGAAGAGTGTTGGCTGTGCCGCTGGTCAGGGCCGCACAAAGTGGCGGCTAAAACAACCAGATGATTGTAAAAATTAAGGAACTGTTACATTGCATCTTTTATCCTCTAAGATGGCGCGGCCTTCCCGAATGAAATATCTCAGGAAAAAGTTTAATCTTTCTCGATTGGCAATCAAGTATTCCTGGTTGACTGTCTGTGTCTGGATGGCAATAACAGTTGCGGGGCTGTTTGCATTTAGCTCCCTGAAATTCGCTCTGTTCCCAGATATTACCTTTCCGGTGGTTGTGATCAATGCGTCTGCGCCCATAGAAACGGCTCTGGAAACCGAATCACAGCTAACTGAACCGCTTGAGTTACAACTCGAATCTCTAGAGGGACTGAAGCAGCTTCGCTCCTCTACCTACCCAGGCCAAGCAGTGGTCAATTTAAGTTTTAAGGTGGGCGCCGATCTAGACGCCTCTACTGCTGCGGTTGAAACCGCTCTAGATGAAATTGAACTGCCGCCAGAGGCTGGCTTCCAGGTGATTCCCTTAAACCTGAATGAAGCCGCCGCTATCAGTTACGGCGTCAAGGGCGACGGCGTTAGTCTAGACGATCTGGCTGATATTGCTGAAGCTGAAATTATTCCCCCGATTGCGGATATTCCAGGGGTATTGAGGGTTGATTTGTTAGGCATGGGGGAGCGGGGGAGCGGGGCGGCGGCGGCGGCCCCAGGCGGCGGCCAAACCGATTTACAAAATCCGCCTAGCTTGGTTCGTTTTAGCGGAGAGGATGTCCTGGCTTTTCAGGTAATTAAGCGAGGGGACGCCAACACGCTGGAAGTCGTCAGCCAAGTTGAGGATGAAGTGAGGCGGTTGCAGGCCGATTTGCCCCAGGTGGAGTTGGTTTTAGCCGCGACCCAAGCAACCTATATTCGGGAGGCGACCCAGTCCACCATTGATGCGCTGATCGTGGCGATTGTAATCGCGATTTTGGTGATTTTTGGTTTTCTGCGCAACTGGCGGGCGACGTTGATTACGGCCCTGGCGATTCCCATTTCGCTGCTGGGAACCTGCATTGTGATGGCGATGTATGGGTTTAACCTGGAAACGATTACGCTGCTGGCGTTGGCTTTGGTGATTGGCATTATTGTGGATGATGCGATCGTCGAAGTGGAAAACATCGTCCGACATATCGAGGATGGAGCCACCCCCCGCCAAGCCGCCCTCGCGGCTACTCGCGAAATTGGCCTAACCGTTTCCGCCTCGACCCTGACAATTGTTGCTGTTTTTTTGCCAGTAGCTCTGATGGGTGGAACGGTAGGGCAATTTTTCAAGCCTTTTGGCCTGACGGTTTCGGCTGCCGTTCTTACCTCGCTGCTCATTGCCCGAACCCTATCACCCGCATTAGCGGTTTATTGGCTGAGGCCGGGGAAAGGGACTCGGGAGAAGGGGCTCGGGGCTCGGCAGAAAGGGCTCGGGATGCGGGATCAAACAGAAACTTCTAAAAATCCTGGGTTATCTAATCTTTCAATCACCGATGACCCAGAGCTGGACCCAGAGCTGGAGGCTAATAACTATCATCTGATAACTGAGGCTCCAGCGGGTTCGATATTTGCTCAGGGGTACGACAATCTGCTTTCTTGGTCGCTGAAACATCGCAAGACCCTAATCGGACTTGCGATCGCCAGCTTCTTTGCCGGTGTCGCCCTGATTCCCCTGATTCCTCAGGGCTTCATTCCCAAGCTTGATCGGGGTGAATTCAATATCACCTATACCGCGCCCTTACCTCAGCTTCCCGAACCCACCTCCCAATTGGCCGTTTCTGGGGCCAACCCAGAAAACTTGGAGGCAGGGGCTTTGGGGGCGCAAGGCCCGCCCCCGGACCAAGAACTTACCGGAGCCAATCCCAATCCCATCCCCAATCCCCTCGCCTTGATCCTGAACGAATCCCACCAAGTCGCCGAGCAACTCGAAGCAGTGGCGCTGCAATCTCCCGAGGTCGAATCGGTATTCACAACGGTTGGCCTGCGGGGGCAGCCCAATCGAGGTAGATTATACGTCAAGCTCAAGCATGACCGTTCACTCACGACCGCTGAGGCGCAAGATCAGCTGCGGGCTGACTTGCCTGTTTTAGCCGGGGTCACCACCAGCGTTGAGGATATTCAGTTCGTTGATACGGGCAGTGAAAAGCCGCTTCAGATTGAGTTGCTGGGAGACGACTTGGAGATTTTAAACCGTGCTGTCCAAGCGATCAAGACAGCGATTAAAGCGCTACCCGGTTTTGTAGATGTCACAGCGACAGGTGAGCACAACGAAGCCGGATCCATTGTTGAGATTGAGCGTCACAATCGACGGCGGGCGGCTTATGTCAGCGCTAATCTGAGTCAAGACCAGACTCTGGGAGCGGCGACGGCTCAGATGGTTGCAGCGGCTGAAACGATCATTCCACCGGGGGTGACGATCACTGTGGGGGGAGATTCGGCCCGCAGCGACGAGGTGCTCGGGAGTTTCGCCAGTACGGTGGTGCTATCAGTAATCTGTATGCTGGTGGTGTTGTTTTTACCCTTCAAGCGATTACTAGAACCCTTGGTGGTCGGGCTATCGCTGCCACTGGCGATCGTTGGGGCGATGCTGGCGCTGCTGGTGACTCAGAGCGACTTTGGCATGGCTTCGGTGATTGGTCTGCTGTTCTTACTGGGACTTCTGGATAAAAACGCCCTGTTGCTGATGGATTATGTCAATCAGCTGCGTCGGACTGGCTTAAGCCGCAACGCCGCCATTCTCAAAACCGGCCTGGTGCGATTGCGACCAATCTTAATGACCACGGCTTCGACCATTCTAGGCATGCTGCCAATTGCGTTTGGCTTGGGGGCGGGCGCCGAATTACGGCAGCCCATGGCCGTCGCCATCATTGGCGGGTTAATGACCTCTAGCTTGCTGAGTTTGCTGGTCGTCCCCGTCCTCTATACCGTGTTAGAAGATTTCTGGTCTCGCACTCTCAAGCTTTTCAGGCTTAAGGAATCTACAGCCAAATAACAAAAGCAGGTTCGGTTGGTTATTTGGCTCCTTATTAGAGACCTGTCATATTCATAGCCTTGAGGAGCATAGCGTTGAGTTATGCGTCACTATGCTGTTATTGACTCATCGGTTGTAAAAATTTAGCAGAGAGAACCCTTATGATTGACTCACCAACTGACCCAGGTGCTTCAAAATTTCCAGAATCGTATCAATATCATCCCGGCTGTCTAACGAAAATAAATCAGATAAGGCATACTGCGGAGTAGGCGATCGCACTAACTTGATAAACCGAAACTCGCCGCCATTCGTCACTAATCCAAAGCTGGGAGTTTCTGCCACAGAAGCACTCAACATATACGCCAACGCTTGGGGCATAGCTGCTTCCAGGGAATAGGCGGCTCGTTTTGCTTCAATCAGCGTAATCCAAAAATCGGGGTGAAACACTAGCAGATCAACCTTGCCCTGGATAACCGTGTCCTCATCTTCAGAGGTGAGGGTGACTTCTTTCTCAGCCGTCACATAGAATGGAGCCCGATAAAATCCAGCCAACTTCAAGAGCGGCGCCAGCACCACCATTTTGACAATCGGCTCCAGCAACGGATATTTCGACAAGTGCAAGTAATCGCCCTTGACCTCATCCAGCATCTGCTTTTCGAAATCACTAAGCTCAGGTAACGTCTCTTGCCACTCCGGAAAAAACTTAGCGTCTATAGTTCGCTCTAGACCAAAGGTTTGGCTTAAATCGAACAAGGTGACTTTCTGGGCTGAAAGCGTTTGAACCATCGTTTCCTGTCCTTAGTTGACGTTTAGGCGATCGCCAAAATACTGCCGATACAAATCACATCGGGGCGCCACATCATTGCCTTGCAGATTCACTACCTCCATACTAGGCAAACGACGCACCACCGTCAGCATGATGATTCCCGCCTGTCAATCTTGATGGCCTGACAGCTAGAATATTGAAGAAATTGGCAAGAAATTGCACCGTTTACCGGACTAAACATTTGCATCCTAGAATATCCAGTGGGAACTGAATGAAACCCCAGTCAACTTAGCATTGGATCGGTTTATTCTTGGAATTACTGTTATGAACACGAGGCTGGCAACCTATTCAGCACTTACGCTTTTGTTAATATCGACGCCCGTATCGGCACACGAAGAAGTATTTTCAGGGACATATGTTTGGGGTCACGAAGTTAGGTCGTTTCAGCCTTGCGGCTCAGATAGTGTGTTTTGGACAAGCTACAATTGGGCAGGTCTAGAGCTTGAAGATTTCTATCGTGCTCATACCCAAGAGCCTTACCAGCTCATATACGTTAAGTTTCGGGGGCAGATACTGGACGAACGCGTCGATGGGTTTGCCCGTGACTACGATGGGCTTATCCGCATTAGCGAAGTTCTCGAAAAGAACATTGTTATCCCAAGCGAGTGCGCTCCAGAACCCAACCCCGAGCCTGATCGATTTCCCAATGGTTAAAAATATGGCGATTTGCATTTTCTCTGGTTTGGTGGGGACTACTACTCTGTCAATCTTCAATTGACGGGTAAAGGCGATGTCGCTTGATTCTCGCATCGGCAGTGGTGAAACGCCAATCAATCTAGGTTTGTTTCTGATTGCGTTTGGACTCGACATTTTCAACTCCACCATCTGGTCCGCCAGCAGTCTGAGTGTCCACCGAGCCCAAATACTAGGCTCTGGCGTTGAAGTCATGAGGATAAGTCAGTCCCAGTGGGTTATGCTTACAGCGATTCTCGCTTGTGTGGCATACATCTCGGAAGGCAGGGTGTAGGGGGTGGGGTGAAGGGTTTAGTTAATGCAAATTAGATCCGCTATATAATCATACTCTGATGGCGCGATCGCACTGTTGTCTCCCAACCGAGGCACCGCCATCGGCATTTTGTCACTGGAAGCTGGAGTTTCCTAAACTGACTTTTCCAATTTGGAGCTGGAAAACGAAGCTTAAGGGTTTAGGATTGACAGATAGGTAGAATTCTTGCGAAAATCCCACATCCTTCTAAAGATAATGCCTCAGGGAAAAGGAACAAACCCTTCTCCCGTCACCCTTGTCTTTCCCCCGTCCGCTTCTGCAAGAAATGTTAGTGAGGAGTCAGGAAAACTATGTCTATTCATCTTCAACAAGCCTTGATCGTCGGGAAATATCTGGTGGCTCAGCGCCTCAAAGGGCGCAAGCGGTTCCCCCTGGTTTTGATGCTAGAACCATTATTTCGCTGTAATCTCGCCTGTTCTGGATGTGGTAAGATTCAGCATCCTAAAGAGATTCTTAAGCAACACCTCTCCCCTGAAGACTGCTTTGCAGCAGTTGAAGAGTGCGGTGCGCCAGTGGTCTCAATCCCGGGTGGCGA
>JAKSDM010001227.1 GCA_022360135.1 Pseudanabaenales cyanobacterium
AGGCTATAAGCAAGTCCAGAGGGTTGAATCGGCAGGCGTCGGTTGACTTCCTCAGCGATATAGGCTTCACCTTGCTCAGAAATTCCCTGAAAAATAGGTTGGGATAACCAGCGAGTTAGAAAATCGATTGGCTCGGCGTTGAGGATTTTCTGCGCTAAATGGCTATCTAACTCCGCTCGTTTTTGTCGCAGACCCTTTTCGTGAATTCCAGCCGTAGTAGAAACGAGCATCAGTGAGTCAAGTTGTTGCCTATTTCTAACGGCGAACTGTAGCGCCAGACGCCCCCCCATAGAATAACCAAACAAATGGAATCGGGTTTGCTCTAGAGAGGTTAACCACTGTTGCAATAACCTGATCTGTCCCTCGGTCTGAAAAGTATTGGCCGCTTCTAAAACTTGCGTCTGGCCATGTCCAGGCAAATCAGGAATTAAACAGCGGTAGTGGCTGAGAATCTGATCAGGTAGGGTCAAGAAATCTCGACTACTGCCGGTAAAGCCATGCAGAAAAACAACCGTCTCAGCCCTCTCTTGACCGGAATCCAGGTAATGCAACACGCCTAGGGAACTTTCGTAGCAATGACGTGTCAAACAACTTGCGCATTCAGCTATATCGCCATGCTGTAGAAGTTGGTCAGCGCCCATAATATCTGTAGATTTTGCCTTTCGGTCAGAGCCGCAAGGGCGTTACTCCTTGTCGGTTATGACTCAGTTTACTTATGACGTTTTGTAAAAGAAGCGAAAATTGTAGAGCTGGCGTATTGCCAATGACCACCTCCGCCAACTCAGTCAAGGGTTTCTCTACCGCAGGTAGATTAGCCTGACTCAGTGGATTCAGCAGAGCTTCAACCATGGGACCGCGCTTCGGGGTAGTCACTGGTAGGGGAACGGGTGGGTCGTGCAAGTGAGCGTAACAGCGCATCTTTGTGGCGTCGAGGGGCCAAGCTGGGGGATGATCTTGCCAATGGACTAAGGGAGGACTATACTTCTTGCGTTTGGCTGCTTGCCGAGGATGAAGACTAAAATTGTGGGGATTGTACTCAACCCGCGTTCCACGGCAGTGAGGGTTCGCATTAGCCCAGGCGATAACTCGGTTTCGCCGTCTCTCCTGGCCAAACAAATCGACATAGAGATCACGGCCAATATTCACTCTGTTTTCGAAAGATTTGAAGTCAGTCAGCGTGTAGACCAGTAGATGCTCTGCGGTTGGATTGGTCTCAGATTTAGCCAGAGGGAAGCAAAGTTTTGTCAGACCTAGAGAAGCCGACGCCAAGAAGATTTGACTAATCACCCGAGACATGAAAAATCCCAAGTATTTGTGCTCAGGATCGTGAATTAATCGGTCATGAATTTGATTCTGCTCATTAGCGATTTGGGCGAACGCCTGCCGCTGTACATCAGGTTCTTGCCACCAATTGGGGAACCACTGGTTTGCCTGCGCCTGTTTGAAGAAAGTTTTCCAATGGCTAATAATAAAAGGATCGACTTCAAATTGAGGATCTGCTCTAAGCGAATTAAACAATTCATCGCTATATTCCGGATAGCGTTTCGCCCAATCATAAGCTTCTAACTGGGGAAACATATCTCGAAAGATCAAAAAGTTTCCCATTTCCAAGAACACAAAGAACGCTTGATAATGGGCCGGTGGAAAACCGGGTATTTTCATCCCGTAAGGCGCTAGTCGAGAAGCTCTGATGATGTCTGACATTAGCCAGCCCGTATTACGGGAAACTTCATTGGCTAGCAGCGCCCAACTCACTTCAGGATGCTTTTTCCAAAAGGCGAAGTAATAATCGGCGCGCCGAGGAAGGTTGAGTTGAAAGTAACTACGGCGGGCCAGGGTTTCTTTGCGAAATAACGCTGTAATAGGCTGTTTTTCCATAGTACACGCCAAAAACTTCGCGATCGCGACGAACCATCGGCAGAGATTCTTCACCTCTTTTACCATTAACGGGCCTGTCGCGCCAAATACTCGCGAACCCCTTCCCCCATCTGCACCAGGTTCGGCCCAACCTTTTTACCCAAGAAATCCTCAACAATACTGGCGACGCTGCCTCTGAGGAATGGCGGAATCCCCTCCAGTTTCTCTCGGTCAATCA
>JAKSDM010000007.1 GCA_022360135.1 Pseudanabaenales cyanobacterium
CCCATCACCGAACAGTGCATCTTGGCTTCAGGCAAGCCGCCTAGATAATCGGCGATCTCTTTGTTGGTGATCTGGAGAGCATCGTCGAGCGTCTTGCCTTTGACGATTTCAGTTAGGGCTGAGGAAGAGGCGATTGCACTGGTGCAGCCAAAGGTTTGGAAACGAGAGTCGAGAATGGTGTCAGTCGCTTCCTCAATCTTGAGGTGGAGACGAAGGGCGTCCCCACAGGCGATGCTGCCGACTTCGCCAAAGACAGCGGCAATGCCCGGTTCATTTGGATCCTCTATCACACCTTGGTTTTTAGGATGATAGAAGAGATCTAATACTTTTTCAGAATAGTCCCACATGGCCTTATAGAGTGATGAGTAGTGAGTAGTGAGTTAGGGGAGAGGTCAGTAGTGAATGGAGAGAGAGAGGGAGGGGAGGGTAAGTTTTGCCAGCGAACACAAACCTTAAACTCAAAATCATTTGTAATGGCTAGCTTTTGGCTCCAACTGCCGCTACCTCTCGCTCTTGTAGCCAGTCGGCTTCATCGCTGTTGAAGGGAGATAGGGCCCGCAGTCGGTTGACAATTTCAGGCATCACTTCCAGCACTCGAACGACCTCAGCTTCGGTGGTGAAGCGGGAGAGGCTGAAACGGATAGAGCCGTGCAAAATTGTGTAAGGAATGCCCATAGCCCGCAATACATGGGAGGGTTCTAAAGAGCCCGAGGTGCAGGCGGAGCCAGAGGAGGCGCAGATGCCTTGCTGATTGAGCATGAACAGAATGGCTTCCCCTTCGATATACTTGAAGCCGATATTGGCCGTATTGGGTAGCCGCTGAGTAGGATGTCCATTGACTTCTGTGTTGCAGATGGTGTCAAGTAGACCTTGCTCTAACAGGTCACGCAGCCGCCGTTCCTGGTTCACATTCTGGAGATGACGTTGGGCCAGTTCTGCAGCTTTGCCTAGGCCAATAACGCCAGGAACATTTTCGGTGCCGGCTCGGCGTCCTCGCTCTTGATGTCCACCGATTAGGAAGGGGCGGAAGCGGAAACCGCGTCGCGCGTAGAGAGCGCCAACCCCTTTGGGGGCGTGAAGCTTATGCCCCGAGAGCGTTAATAAATCAATAGCGCTAGTCTTGAGGTCAATCGGAACCTTGCCCACCGCTTGAACAGCATCGACATGGAAGGTGGCGTCGTACTCTTTGGCGATCGCACCCGCTTGCTCAACCGGAAAGATCACGCCTGTTTCATTATTTGCGTACATCATGGTGACCAGGGCGGTGCCGCCCGTTATGGCCGCTTCCAACTCGCTGAGATCAAGCTGCCCTTGGCGGTTAACCGACAGGTAGGTAACGGTGTATCCCTTTTTCTCCAAGTGCTTGCAGACATTAAGCACCGCCGGGTGTTCCACTTCGGTAGTGATGATGTGTCGCTTATTCGGCTGGGCGGCAAGAGCGGCATGAATCGCCGTATTATTACTCTCACTCCCACAGCTGGTAAAAATAATTTCAGAGTCTTCGGCACCGAGGAGCTGGGCGACCTGCGATCGCGCCTCCTTAACAGCGGCGCCGACCTGACCTCCGAAACTATGCATTGACGAGGGATTGCCGTAATAATCGCATAGGTAGGGCAGCATGGCCTCTACAACCTCTGGATCGACTCGTGTGGTCGCGTTGTTGTCAAGATAAATGCAAGTTGACATGGGAGTTCGCTCTGATTGAAGAAAGCAAGGAAGTTAGAGGAAGATTTTGAACTGGGAGCG
>JAKSDM010001396.1 GCA_022360135.1 Pseudanabaenales cyanobacterium
CCCTGGGCGATTTCCCTCCGATTCTGCGACCTCAGCATAGACAGCAATTGGAATCAGGACCGTTGTGTACAGCTGATGCAAGAGGTCAAATTGCTCGATCCGAGCCAGAGAAATCAATGGTCCAGCATTAGACACCACCACCATTGTCAAACTTGATCGAATAATGTTTCAATGGCGGCAACCTCGGTAGCGAGTTCCTCCCCCGATTCCGTGAAATAGAGAACCTGATGGCGATTGAGCAGTTGGATAAAATCCGATTTAGACATGGCTAGCATCTCAGCTGCTTTGCCGGTTGAGATTCGTTGTTGACGAAATAGTTCAACCGCAAAAGACTCTAAAATCTGAGAGGCCAATTGGGATTCTGGAATATCCAATGCCCCAAGTAGATCCCGAGGTACCTGCAAATTAACCGTTAAGTTAGTCTTTGCTTTTCCCATGGCCAATGCATCTGCCTCCATCGTTCAAAAGCTCTGGAACTACTGTAACGTCCTTCGCGATGACGGCGTCAGCTACAGCGACTACGTCGAACAGCTCACCTACCTGCTGTTCCTCAAAATGGCCGACGAGCAAACCACCCTGCTGGGCAAAGCCGCCATCATCCCCGCTGACTTCGACTGGCGAACCCTCCGCGCCAAAGATGGCGACGCCTTAGAAACGCAATATCGCAAAACCCTGGAAACCCTGGCCAAATTCCAAGGCCTCCTCGGCGTCATCTTCCGGAAATCCCAAAATAAAATCCAAGACCCCGCCAAGCTCAAACGCCTGATCGAGCTGATTAACGACGAAACCTGGATTGGCCTGGATACCGATGTTAAAGGCGACATCTACGAAGGTCTGCTGCAGAAAAACGCCGAAGACACCAAAAGCGGGGCTGGACAGTACTTCACCCCCAGACCATTGATTCAAGCCATGGTCGAGGTCATGCGCCCCCAACCCGGTGAAACCATTTGCGATCCGGCCTGTGGCACGGGCGGATTCTTCCTCGTCGCCCACGACTATGTCTTGACCCAATACGCCCTTGACAAAGCCCAGAAACGCTTTCTGCGCTATAGCACCTTTCGTGGCACGGATGTCGCCGATGGCGTTGTCCGCCTCTGCGCCATGAACCTCTACCTCCACGGCATTGAGGGCAAGGGCGACGAAACCATCATAGAAGCGAAGGATAGCCTGCTTTCTCATCCCGGCGACTACTTTGATCTGGTGCTCACCAATCCCCCCTTTGGCAAAAAGAGCAGCATCACTATCTTTAACGAAGAGGGTAAAGCCAAAAAAGAAACCCTCACCTACGAACGGGAAGGCTTCTATTCCACCACCTCCAACAAACAGCTCAACTTCCTGCAACACGTAAAAACCTTGCTCAAAATTAACGGTAGGGCGGCTGTCGTTGTGCCCGACAACGTTCTGTTTGAGGGCGGAGCAGGCGAAAGAGTCCGGCGAGAATTGCTCAAGGAGTGCGACGTTCATACCTTATTGCGCTTACCCACCGGCATCTTCTACGCCCACGGCGTCAAAGCCAATGTGCTGTTCTTTGACCGCAAACCCGCCAGCGAAACTCCTTGGACCGAGAAACTTTGGATCTACGATTTCCGCACCAATCAACACTTCACCCTCAAAACCAATCCCCTCCGCTATGGACGCCTCAAAGACTTCATCCAGTGCTTCAACACCGACAACCGCCATGAACGTCAGGAAACTGAGCAGTTCAAAGTCTTCGCCTACGAGGAGTTAGTGCAGCGTGATAAAGCTAACCTCGATATCTTCTGGCTCCGCGACGAAAGCCTGGAAGACTCCGAAAATCTGCCTGACCCAGATGTGCTGGCCTTAGAAATTGCCGAAGATCTTGAGGCGGCCCTAGCGTTATTCTCCAGCATTACCGAAAAGCTACTGCCGGATCGCTGATGTTTTTCCCTGCTAGTCAATGCCGTTCGGTTAAGGATCCCCCTTAGTTCCCCAGAAAGTCTGAAAAGCGCAGTTCAACTAATACTTGAAGATCGTTTGGCAGATATCCGAAGGGGATTACCGAAAGATGCGATCGAAGACACCATCTCAATTCCATAAAACGCAAGGAATTAGAAAGGGATTTAGTTCTTTAGCTGGGTTACCAAGTTCAATTAGCACTGGCAGTTACTTCATCAGCCTCAGATTCACTGGATTAGGGCGCTGAATCCTTAGTCTTGAACCATGATTGAATCAGAAAAATTACGGGAAACCCGATCAGAAACGTTGCTGTCCAACCCCAGGGATGAATCCAAGCGCCTCCAATCGCGAGGAGTGAGATAATGGGGACGTCCAGTAGAAAGCGATCGCGAGGAAGGTAATGGCGAACACCCCGAATGATGGCAGCTGTTGTTGCAGAAATGCAGTAATTTCCTGAGGCGTCATTTCCTGCAGCGGCAGGGGAGCAAAATTCAGCGCCATCAGGGTCATGGCTACGGCAAAAATGAGATCGCTCAGTCGAGCGAGGCGATGAAGTTGCATCTGTTTCATCAGAGCGGTATTAAAGCGATAGCACTCACGAAAAGGGATTATAAGCCATCTGTTCATTGCTAAGATTGGCTTTCGACATAGCTTTGCACATTTCTTTGGTACTGATAGACCGACTGTTCTAAATCTTTAGCGATGGCGCCGATGGCAAAATAGGGTGACTTAAACGATCGCTGCTGTTGCTCACAAACATAAATGTCCTCGACCATAAAATCACCGGATGCAAGGGGATCATCGGCATCACCTGAACCATATTTATCCCATTGGCGGTTTTTGAAAAAATTCCAGGATTTCCATTGTTGCCTCAGGTACTGCCAGTCTGACATCGGCATGACTTTAGTACGAATTTCCACAATTGATTTGTCAGGGGCCACTGGAATCACATAGAACGTAGACCAGCTTGATTCGGATTCTCCCAGACCCAGATTGGGAAACAGCATGGGTACATAGGCCCCAATTTTATCCTTAGGGATGTGGTCAATGAGGGGCAGCGGCGAATTTTCCTCAATGCCATTGAGATAGTCTTTGGAGAGGGGCTCGTAAAAGTGAAAGTGATTCCCCACAAATCCAGTTTGCTGCCGTCGATGGTCGTACATAAACAAGGTTTCCGAATGGAGATGGGCCAGGTGGTAACCGTCAATGTAGTTCTCCACCACAACTTTCCAGTTGGCGTTAATCTCGTGTCGAGAGCGTCCCTCGACATATTCCACTAGCTGGTCAGGCTGATGGGGGCCAAGATAGGGTTCGACCGGTCCAAACCAGTTGGCCAGGGAATTAGCATTCGGATCGGGATGAACAAAGAGCATACCCCGCCAGGTTCCCACCGCAGCTTTGTGCAAACACAACGTCTTGAGATCTAACTCTGGAAACTGACTTTTGCGCTCTGGCGCGGCCATCAGCTCACCGTCTAGATTGTAGGTCCAGTCATGGTAAGGGCAGGTGAGTAATTTCTTGCGTTTACCGGACGCTCTCAGTAATTGCGTACCGCGATGGCGACAGACATTGTGAAAGGCTCGCAGTTGCTTGTGGTCGTCCAACAAAACCAAAATATTGTTGAGTCCGGCCTGCACCGTAATGTAGTCACCCGGATCGCTCAGGTCTTCAATCAATCCAGCCATCTGCCAGGTGCGGCTAAAGATGGTTTCTTGCTCCCGATCAAACCAGTCTTGGGAAGTATAGGCTTCAACCGGTAGAACGGGCATTGTCTGGGTAGTTATCATGAACATCTCCTCTCTGTTGTCAGATCAAACGGGGCAAATTAACCGCCAACTGGAAAAAACATGACGAGGCTAAACGCAATCCAGGTGATCGCAATGATCCAGAACAAAATCGGATTTTCTCGCCGATCAATCGGTTCAATAAAGTAGGTCACCCCCACAAAGAGGCCAGGCAGTATCCAATACAGTGAGAGCACGCCCCAAATCCACTGCCAGTTGAGGGCGACAGCGACATACATCAGCAGCAGGCCCACAATCGTCCGCCATTTTGTTTTGCCAGCATTGGAACCACTGGGAGACGAGTTCGGTTGCCGACTATCGTCTCCACCAGAGCGATCCGGCCATTTGATATTTTTCAACGCCATAATGTAATTTCGCAGATGTATTGATATGACTTAGCGGGTGCTGGATTAGCTGAAAAAATGTGAGTTAATCAACCGCAACCCAGATTACCGCCGCCGTAAAAAAATCAAGGCTGAATATAGGCGTGATTCTGGATCGCCCTATCTTCTAGAGTCAGACGCGGGAGCCAGTCCCTGGAGCAAGGTTCTGTAAGTTAACCGGGCGGCGTCATTGCGGGCAATATTCCCAGCCTGCACAGCAGACCAAGCCGCCCAAATCAGGGCGTCAATAGTTGTGGTTACCCAGGCATTGGGGATCTCTAACGCGATCGCGCCATCTTGTTTGAGTATCGTTACAAACTCATCTAGCTCCTTCATTTGACGGGCATAAGCCGCAGTGACCTCTGGGTCTTTGCTCAGCGATGACTCCGAAACTAAGAAATGGAAGCGATCGCCTAAGGGAGCCACTCCCTCCAGAAAGACCCGTAGGGCCTCTTGAGCAGAGAGGTTTTGCAGACTCACCTGCTGCGTTACCTGGTCAATCGCCTCAATTGCTTCAAGCGCTAGCTCCCGCACCAATGCATCTCGGGTTGGAAAATATCGGTACATCGTGGCCCGTCCAACCCTGGCTTGAGCAACGATATCGCTCATTGAGGCCCCTGGGTTGTGGGCTAGCACGGCGACCGCCGACTGCAGCAGCGCCTGCCTGGTTGAATGTTTTGCAGTATCGCTCATGAGATTAATATAGCTCGAATGAGACACAATCATCTCATTCGAGCTATATTAATTTTTGTGGCGATCGCCCAATCTTAGAGCAACCGTTTCATCGCGACCTAACTTCCACCACCGCATCTACTCTTGCATCTTGTCCACTCGCCTTGGCGGTTGAGCGCTGATAATAGTCAATATAGGTAGAAATTGCTACGCTAAAATCACGGCAAGCGACTAGTTATGCACACCCCTCAGCAGCCCCTATCGCCGAAAGAAACCCTCCCCACCATGTATGATCTCCCCAGTGAGTATCCTGAGGAGCCTGGTTTGCCTGATGAGTTTCATGACTTTCAGCCCCAGCTATTGCGAGAAACTTGCCAGCCTAAACCCTATCCAGCCGACCAAGTTTTTATCGGC
>JAKSDM010001713.1 GCA_022360135.1 Pseudanabaenales cyanobacterium
ATTCACTTTTGGTTCAACATCTTGTGTGATTAGCTCTGCAGGTTCTGACTTTCAGGGTAGATAGCGGAGTTTTAAAAAGGGGTTGCTCAATCTGGAATCCTTCTTAATGCTCAATCAGATTCTGATGAGACTATTCCTAAGGAAAAGTAAGCTTTTCACGCTTTGCCCGATTCTGCCTCCTCCTACTGGTGCAAAGGCGCCATGACCTTTATACCTGGCGTCTGGCCGGGGGTATTTACTATTCTCAGCGGAGGCCAATTTAATTCCATGCCCAAAACAGAAAAGCATACAACCAAAGCTCGCAATAAAACTAAGAAGGCAGCCTTTACGGCGGATGCCGTTCGCACCTACCTGCACGAAATTGGTCGGGTTCCTTTGCTAACTCATGAGCAGGAAATTGTTTTCGGTAAGCAAGTTAAGCAAATGATGGCTTTGATTGGGGAGAAGGAAGCCCTAACTAAGCGGTTGGAGTGTGAACCCACGATTCAGGAATGGGCTGCAGAGCTTAACTTGGACGAAAATGACCTGCAGCAACAACTACGCCAAGGCCAACGAGCCAAACGCAAGATGATCGAGGCTAATTTGCGGTTGGTGGTGGCGATCGCCAAAAAGTATCAAAAGCGGAATCTAGAGTTCCTAGACCTGATTCAAGAAGGAACTTTAGGCTTAGAGCGCGGGGTTGAGAAATTTGATCCAACTCGGGGATACAAGTTTTCGACCTACGCTTATTGGTGGATTCGGCAGGCGATTACTCGTGCAATCGCCCAACAGGCCCGCACCATCCGTTTACCTATCCACATTACGGAAAAGCTGAATAAAATTAAGCGGGTTCAGCGGGAATTGTCTCAAAAGTTGGGACGTAGCCCCTCCCCAGCGGAAATTGCCACATCACTGGAGTTAGATCCCCGGCAGATTAGAGATTATCTGTTGATGGCTCGTCAGCCGATTTCCCTAGATGTTCGGATTGGAGACAACCAGGACACCGAACTGCAGGATCTCTTAGAAGATGACGCCGCCTCGCCCGAAGACTATACCGTTCAGGAATCGCTCCGGCACGATATCCGTAATTTGATGGCTGACCTGACGCCTCAGCAGCAGGAAGTGATCACGCTGCGCTTTGGTCTGGAAGATGGCAACGAACTTTCCCTGGCTAAGGTGGGTCAGCGCATGAACATTAGCCGAGAACGGGTGCGCCAGTTAGAGCAACAAGCCCTCAAACACCTGCGGCGCCGTAAGTCTAACATGCACGGCTATCTAGCCAGTTAACTCACTCCCATTGTTCACATATTCTGTTATTCATATCTTGTCATGCAAACAATATATGGATAAATAGTATATGTGTTAAAAAGATGTTGTAGAGGCTACAACCTGGGTAGTACATGGTAGGTCTCTACATTTTTTTGGAGAGTTTATGGTCAATCAGGCAGCGAGCCAGTGTAATCCTGAATTGGCCTTAGCCGCTCTGCAATTACCTCCATGACTGTAAAAAAGCCTAAATCTTGGGTGTTGAGAAACCAGACCCTGACTTGGGGCAGCCGCACCTATTTGATGGGAGTGCTGAATGTTACGCCAGACAGTTTCAGTGATGGGGGACAGTTCAATAGCTTGGAGACGGCGATCGCCCAAGCTCGCTATCTGGCAAAATCTGGCATCGATATCCTCGACATTGGCGGACAGTCCACCCGACCCGGGGCGGCCCAGATTTCTCTAGAAGAAGAATTAGCCCGGGTGATTCCGGTGATCAAAGCCATTCGGTCTGAGCCTAAAGCCGGGCTGAACCTCATCAGTATTTCAATAGATACGACTCGGGCGGCGGTGGCTCAGGCGGCAATTGAAGCCGGGGCTGACCTGGTTAATGATATTTCAGGCGGTGTCTTTGACCCAGAAATGCTGGCAACCGTTGCCAAGTTAGCAGCGCCGATTATCCTGATGCATATGCGCGGTACGCCCCAAACCATGCAGCAGTTAACCGACTATGAAGACCTGATGGGGGAAATCTCTGGTTTCCTGGCTGGTCAGATTAACCGGGCGATGACTGCGGGGGTGGACCCTGGCTTGATTGCGATTGATCCAGGCATTGGGTTTGCTAAAACCTATGAGCAAAATTTGGCAATCCTGCATCGGCTAAGGGAATTACAAAAACTGGGGCGCCCAATCCTGGTCGGACCCTCTCGCAAAAGCTTTATTGGCTGGATTTTAGATCAACCTGATCCTAAGCAGCGGGTCTGGGGTACGGCGGCGGCTTGTTGTGGCGCGATCGCAGGCGGCGCTGATATATTGCGTATTCACGACGGCGGTGAAATGCGTGATGTTTGCCGAGTCGCCGACGCAATTTGGCGTTATCAGATGGGGAAAGAGGTGGGAAGATAGGGAGGATAGGGGAGATGGGGAGGCAGGGGAGGAAATGTAGAGACCCGATATATCGCGTCTCGGAGAGGGGGAAGATGGGGAGAAATAAAATCCAAAATCCTTAGCGGAGCGAAGCCATGCCCTTAGGGCTATAAAATCCAAAATCCAAAATCTAAAATCCCGTGGGGTAGATGGGTGAATGGGTGGGTAGAGAGGCAGGGGTGTCAAGGGAAATGCGGGTTGCTGTGATTGGATGTGGCGTGGTTGGGGCGGCGATCGCCTACGAACTCAGCCAGGTGAGTGGACTCGACGTTATTGTTTTGGATCAGCGACCGCCTGCTCAAGGGGCGACAAGGGCTGCGCTTGGGGTTTTAATGGGGGTGATCAGCCACAAAGTAAAGGGGCGAAATTGGCGACTGCGACAAGCCAGTATGCAACGCTATGAAACCCTGATTCCAGAGCTAGAAGAACGGACAGCACGGGTTATTCCCTTCAATCGGCAGGGCATTCTCAGTCTCTGTTTCACCCTTGACGAACTCCCTAAATGGGAAAAATTAGTGGGGATTCGTCGCACTCAAGGTTGGCTGCTAGAAATCTGGACGCCTCAACAGGCCGAGGCTCACTGTCCCCACCTAAATATTGAGCAGGTTACGGCGGCGATCTACTCTCCCCAAGATCGTCAAGTTGATCCTACAGCCTTGACCCTAGCTTTAGTATCAGCCGCCCAGCAGAATGGGGTCGCCTTTCAATTTGACAGTCAAGTCATCGGGTTTGAATCCAAGTCTGATCAGAGCGTCCTTCCTCTTTGTCGGAATTTGCAAACCTCTAAGGGTCCAGTTTCCGTAGATTGGGTCGTTGTCTCAGCTGGACTCGGCTCAACCGAATTGATAGCCGCGGTCGAGCCGCCTGTTGAAATTGGTCCTGTACTGGGGCAAGCATTACAGCTTAAACTCGATGCCCCGTTAGGAAGCCTCGACTTTCAACCAGTGGTGAATGGCGCGGACATCCATCTAGTTCCCCTGGGGCGAGGCGGATATTGGATAGGCGCTACGGTGGAGTTTCCCCCCGAAACTATGGTGAAAAGTTTGGCCGATTTAAAGCCTGATGATGAGCGACTAGCGGATTTACTCAAGGGTGCGATCGCCTACTGCCCAGCCCTAGCAAAGGCCACCCTGGTAAAAAAGTGGTCCGGTCTCCGCCCTCGCCCCCAGCGCCAGCCCGCCCCGATTATTAGCCCATTGGCTAGCTATCGTAATGTAATACTGGCAACCGGCCACTACCGCAATGGCGTCCTACTCGCCCCTGCAACCGCTCAAGCGGTCAGACAAGCAATAACTTAAGGCAATTAATTATGCACCCAATTGAGCCCCCCTGCAGATTACCTGGGATGTTATTTGCAAACAATCACCTAAGTTTCCCGTCTGAGAAAATCAACTTGCGGTAGTAGTGGATCTTTGACAATACCAACCCCTTCAAATCCCCAGCGATCCATCAGTTGACCTAGACGAGCCCCTGGAATGGTTTCTAATGAAAAGCGGTCCGCCACTTCAGCGCCATGGGTATTGAGATAGCTCAGGGCCTCGTGATCAGCCGAGAAAAGCATCAAGAACCCTCCAGTTTTCTCGGATTCCGGAGCCTCAGCTGCATCAGAACGAGGATGGGCCACGAGGTATTGGCCATCTATTTTAGAGCGAAGGAGATAATAGACCTGCGAGAACATCGCCCCATTATCGCACTATTGAAGCTGACAGAATTTACGGACGCGATCAAAATCTGGCTCTTGCCAGGAGAGCGAAAAGTGGCTGATGGCGTTGATTTGGGGGGCGGTTTGTTGGATAGAACGCATTTGGGACTCTAGAGCCGGTCGATTCCGGATGGAGCGTCCCCAAACCCCGGCGATAACAGGTTTTACTTGCTGCTCCGCGCTTGCGCCAATCTGATTCAACACGCGACGAACTTCTTCGACAATGCATTGGGTATGGCCGCACACAGCATAGACCATTGGGTGCCAAGTCATCCAGGTGGGGAAGCGATTCCAATGTTGCAGACGGGAATCATATCCATTCTGACCCACCGATTCATTTCCGCCAGGGAAAAATACTGCCCCGGTGGTGATCCCCCGCTGTTGAACTGGCTGGGCCGCCCGATCCAGAAAGTCGATCACACCCTGCACCGCATGGGCTACACTAAGCCGCCAGAGTTCATTCTGGAGAAGCAGACGCCTCTGAGCAACCGGAATGGGATCGATGGAAATTGGGGACAGCGTTCTGCCTTGCCAGAGCGGTTCACCCTCAGTGGGATAGAGTTGTTCAACCTCCTCAACATCGGCTTCTATCAAGTAGCCGCGCATCAGAAAACGACGGATTAACTCCAATCCCTTATTATTAAGCGCTCGCCGGAATAACGCTTGTTGGGCTGCATTGCCATAAATCCACAGATCCCCTACCTGGCTGGCGACTGAGGCAGACCCATTGCCTCGAGGATAACGAATATAGTCAAACAGGACGCCGTCAGGACGCCGCTGCACAATGGCTTGCACCATCTGTTGAAAGTCTTGCAGCGCCTGGGGATTATAAGGATCTACAAAGGCTTCTTCCGAATTGCTGCTGGCTCCACTCAGTGAATAGGTGAGGGTGTCTTGACCATACCCATTTCGAGCCAGCGTCTGCTGACGGTCTGAACGTCGGCCGTAGGAGTAGCCAAAGTTAAGGGTGAACAACCAGGCATAGACTTGAAGTCCCCGTTGTTGTCCTTTCGCGATCGCCTCCGCTAGCAAATCCCGACCGTCATAGCCTTGAGCCTGAACCACACTTGGCCAAACCGTTGGGTTATCAGCCTTGGGAAGGAGTACTTGACCACTGTAGAAGACTTCTACATAGACCTGGTTATAACCCAAATTAACGATCCG
Source organism: Pseudanabaenales cyanobacterium (assembly GCA_022360135.1). Classification (GTDB taxonomy): domain Bacteria; phylum Cyanobacteriota; class Cyanobacteriia; order Phormidesmidales; family Phormidesmidaceae; genus JAKSDM01. The sequence continues at coordinate 5,258 of JAKSDM010001713.1, forward strand.
ATCCATCAGAGCTTCTAAGAGACCCGACTGTAGATCACAGGGATACAGCCGCACCCAAATCGCTTGTTGATTAGGCCAGGTGCGGCTGCGACAATTGTGGAGTCGGGCCGAATGTCGTTTCACCAGCTCTTCATATTCTCTACGGGCTGGCTCATCTCCCTGGAAGGCGGCTTGCCGTAAGCGCTCCTTCTGATTGATTATGGACTGAGATAACTGGCAATAGCGATTGAGTTGAGCCTGCGCTGAACCACCCATCAGCGGTGTACTCAGCAAACCATTCACCAAACTGGTTGATACTAGAATTGAGGAAAACCCCACCCAGCATTTTCGATTAAAAGGGATCTGTCGAACACGCATGAAATGAATTCAGAACAACTAGCCTCGTATATTTACTCAAAAGACACATAAGCCCATCCGCAATCTTGCAGATTATCACTCACGGCGTCTCATCATAGTCGGTTTTTTAGTTAAGCGAGGCGCCGTCCCAAAAATTACTCATCTGATTTGTCATCTTGCAATGATTTAGCTACTCAGATGCTTGCTCCGCCAACTCTAAATTTTCCAGCAGCGATCGCAGCTTCATGCGCTGAATATAGGGCCAACCTCCATTCACCTCAATATCCCGCAGTAAACTGTACAAAGTTTGACGGCTATTGGGCAAAGCCTCGTAGAAGAAAGTATCGCGAACTTCCCGATGTAAATGCTCTAACACTCTCAGTAGGGCTAGCAGAGCCAAACAATCATTTCGGCGTTCCGTCGCCGCCACCTTTACCAGTGCGGCAATTTCTTGTAAGTCGGAGGGGAGTTCCCCAGTTTCCACATCAATACTGTTGCTCATGAATTTGAGTTCCTCAACTTTTTTCATCACTTTACTTCCATGCTGGAGAGTCGCTCCAATTTAGATTTGAGGGTCTCAATAAAGGGTACAAGGACGTGTAGAATGCTTAATTGAGGCTCAGTCTATTCCAGCAACTGAGGAGAATTTGTCTGACCTTTGGGTCTTGACAAATCACTCTGTTTAATATTTGTAATCCATCCTGGAGCTTTAGTTTGGGTTTCACCCACTATTTTTTTCCTGGTTAGCTAATAGGATTATTTTTTTCCCTGCTGAGCGACTAGAGCCAAGTTAACTAAAACCTGAACTGACAGAAATTTTTCATATCGATAATTTGAGGTTAACCATGAGGTATCGCACCCTTATTGTTACGTTTTTGGCAATTTGCCTAGGGGTATTAACAACCTTTAGCCAGGTTGCTTTCGCCGCCGATGACACCCCCCTCACCTATGAACAGATCAAAGGTTCGGGCTTGGCGAAAAATTGTCCTCAGTTGCCAGACGGTGAGGATTCAATCCAATTACAATCAGGCAAATCCTACCAGTTAGTCGATCTGTGCTTGCAGCCTTCTAATTTCTTTGTCAAGGAGGAACCCACTACTAAGCGTCAAAAGCCTAAGTATATTTCAGCTAAGGAAGTCACCTTTGGCGCTTCCACCCTGGATCTAGTCCGGGGTGATCTGACAGTTGGGGCTGACAATCGCCTTACTTTCTCTGAAAAAGATGGGTACGACTTCGGAGCGGTTACAGTTCAAACCCCTAGTCGCGAGCTAGTGCCTTTCCTGTTTACCGTTAAGGGCTTAGTCGCTCGCGCTCAATCTGGCGCAGATGGACTCTCCCCCTCCACCAAGTTTGAAGGCGCCTATCGTATTCCCTCTTACCGCACCTCAGGCTTCTTAGATCCAAAAGGCCGGGGGTTATCAACCGGTTACGACACCGCTGTTGCGCTCCCAGCAAGTGGCGATAGGGATGAAATCCGTCGGGAAAACATCAAGGCCTTTGATATCGGTGAGGGCTCCATCTCACTGAAGGTTGAAAACGTTGATAGTTATACCGGTGAGATTGGCGGCAGCTTCATAGCTCTCCAACCCTCAGATTCCGATATGGGTTCCAAAGAACCTGTAGATGTTAAGATTCAAGGGGTTTTCTATGCTCGTGTTGAGGGTTATTAGGCTCGAATTTTAAGACGAAGATGCTCTGAATAGGTTATAAGGGGGAGAATAGTGTCTCCCCTTTTTTTGAGGGAGGCACATTATTAGGGAATTTGTTGTAATAATCTCCGAGATTCCGCCGACGCGGAAGAGGCGACAGAGTTGATAATCCTTAGAAACTCGATTGCTGGTTACTGGCGACGAGAGTTAGTTTGAGTCAGTGGATTCTAATACAGTATGCTTTACTTAGGTTTTTTGGTAACTTTTGGTACATTATTTGTAGTGGAATCAGGGTTATAACTGGGCCTTTTGCTGTATGGGACACTTATCTGCTAATATTTCACCCACTCAGGGATGCAGGACCCGAACTGCCAAAGGGTGGGTAGATTCGTTACTTTCTGGAATTCTTCTATGTTGCCTCAAGTCAATCAAGCACTTAAAGGGGAAACCTTAGAGCTCTTACAGCATTATCAGCGATCGCTATCTCCCCAGATTCGCAATCATTTGGTGCAGCTCAACATTGGCCTTGTCAGGCGGGAAGCTCACCATTGGCTGAATTACTCTAATGAGAGCTATGAAGATCTAATGCAGGTTGGCAGCCTAGGTCTAATTCGGGCGATCGAACGATTTGATATGTCCAAGGGGTATGCCTTTAGCTCATTTGCAATTCCTTACATTCGAGGTGAAATCCAGCATTATCTTCGGGATAAAGGCTGCTCAATGAAAATTCCCCGACGTTGGCAGAAGCTGCAACGTCAATCTGTAAAAGTGATTCGCAAACTCCAACTGCGACTCTATCGCTATCCCACTGATGCAGAAGTGGCGGCAGAGCTTAAGATTTCTCTAGAGGAATGGCAGGAAGTAAAACTAGCCAGCCGCAATCGCGCCCTACTCAGTTTGGACGCTCCCATCCAAGATGATGGAGAAGGAGCAGCCTCTCTGGGCGACATTCTGCCTGACCCTAAATATCGCAGTTTTCAGCTTGCTCAAGAGGATCGAATTCGCCTCCAACAAGCTTTGTTTCAATTGGAACAGCGAACTCGGGAGATCCTAGAGTTTGTTTTCCTGCAAGACTTGACTCAGAAAGAAGTCGCTGATCGTCTAGGAATCAGTGCGGTAACCGTTTCTCGCCGAGTCAAAAAAGGGTTGATTCACCTTCGCAAGCTTATGACTGGGACTGAAGAATCTTAGATAAACCAAGATTAAGTAGGTGGGGGCTGAAATCCTCAGCTATGTAACCGCATGTAAATCAGGCTGAAATCCTTTGACAGCTAAGCGATTTGGCGATATTACAGAATTCAATTTAACAGAGTCTTTTAAGCCCTACCTACTTATTAAAGAAATTGTTCCGTTAAGGCTTAAATAATGTATCTTTGAAGGGTTTAAGGAAATTATTAAGCAGTTCAATAGAATTGTTTTATACTTACCAAACTACAGCCTTCGGAGGAATCCTAGTGATGCGTCGCTTTTTAGCCATTACCCTGGTAGGAGTTGGGACCCTTACCGTAAGCGGATGCAATCTCTTTCGTGGCGACCAGGATATCGTTTCAGACCAACCCGAAGAGTCTACGACGGATGAAACCAACCAAGCAGAGGGAACGGTATCGGAAGAATTTCTTGAACCCATTGTTCCAGCTGCTCCAAGTCTGGCGGCGATTGCTAGCGCAGAGCTGATTCAGTCTACAGATCCGGATGAACGCTTTCGGCAGGTGCAGCGGACTCGCACCGATCCCTTCGCCGAGCTTACGACTCCTCCCCCTCAACCGACGGTTCCGCCCCAAGCGGGTGCGGGACAGCCTAGCCAACCTCCTGCCGTAGCTGGCGGACCGGATACAATTGCAACGGGTGAAGCAGATTCTCCAATTAGGCCTCTCCCTGAGTTGCCTCAACCAGAGTTAGCCAGGTCGGTGGAAGTTTCAGGCGTTGTACAAGTAGGTTCTACTGTCCACGCTATTATTAGAGCGCCCAACGAAGCGAGTAGTCGTTATGTTACGGTTGGTCAGCGCCTTTCTAACGGTCAGATTTTGGTCAAGCGAATCGAAATGCGTGAAGGGGCTGAACCGATTGTCGTTTTAGAGCAAAACGGCATTGAGGTCGCTCTGCCCGTTGGCAGTGGCGCTGGAGGCGATACACCTGCGTAGAATCAACTTTTCCCCTATCAGTGCTGGGATATTCCTCAATGGCGGCAGTGGGCATGAGAAGTTTTGACGTCTAACTCAATGAGTCCGACTGAGAGTCTCCCACCAGAAATAAAACTTAAACACCAAAATCATCAGTAAGGCTCATTGGAGTAGTACGCTGGTGAGCAGGTAAGCTTTACCGAGAAAAAATCGACCTTTAAAGAGGGGAATATTCATGGTTAAACGTGGCTCTAAAGTCCGAATTCTTCGTAAAGAATCTTATTGGTTTAAGGATGTAGGAACAGTTGCTACGGTCGACAAAAGCGGCATTAAGTATCCTGTTGTCGTTCGCTTTGACAAGGTCAATTATTCTGGGATTAATACAAATAATTTTGCCGAGTCCGAACTCGTTGAAGTCTAGGGGGACCGCAAAGAATTAGGAGCCTGGATAAGCAGTAAAACTTAAGTCACGGCATCGCCCGTAAGTCTCATCAGGGTATTATTGCTCTGATGAGACGGTTGATTTTGGCTAATAACTAGATCTGTCATGAGGTGAACTGTCTATCGTTACAAGTTGATTCTAAAGCCCGGTTCTGCGTAAATCATCCTCTGCTATTGGGATGTATGCCTATTGGCTAAAATCGATTAGAGTTGAATTACTGTTTGAATAAAGAATTGTGCCAGAGCTGCCTGAAGTTGAAACCGTTCGCCGGGGGCTCAATCGAGTAACGCTAAATTATCCCATTAGGGGTGGGCAAGTATTGCTAGATCGTACTATTGCCTACCCTTCTTCTGCTGATGATTTTCTTGCAGGACTAAAGGGCGCCCGTTTGACCGAGTGGCGACGACGAGGCAAATATCTGCTCGGCAAACTGTCCCTTGAGAAGCAATCGGCAGGATGGCTAGGCGTCCATTTGCGGATGACGGGCCAATTGCTCTGGCTGCGCCAAGATGAATCACTCCAAACTCACTGTCGCGTGCGATTGTTTTTTGAGCCCGATCGAGAACTTCGTTTTGTCGATCAACGAACCTTTGGGCGCATGTGGTGGGCGCCGCCAGGCAAGCCGTTGGAGCTAATTATTCCCGGATTACTCAAATTGGGTCCAGAGCCCTTTAAAGCAGACTTTTCAGTAAACTATCTGGCTGGAGCGCTGAAAAATCGCCACCGGCCGATTAAGAATGCACTGCTTGACCAGACGTTAGTAGCCGGGATTGGAAATATTTATGCAGACGAGGCCCTTTTCTTGAGCGGGATTAGACCTAAAACCCTTTGTGCTCGCCTGGGTCCCCGTCGTATCAAGCGATTGCACGAAGCGATTCGCCAGGTCCTAACCATCGGGATTGAGTCTGGGGGGACTACTTTTAGCGATTTTCGGGACATTCAGGGAATTAACGGCAATTATGGCAAAGTAGCGTGGGTATACGACCGAGCGAAGGAACCTTGTCGCGTTTGCGGAACGCTAATTCAACGCCTGAAATTGGCGGGACGCTCGGCCCATTATTGCCCCAAATGCCAACGGTAAGGGGGAGATGGGGAGATGCAGATTTTCCCATCAGCTCAATGCGGCTATCCCTACGCCCATCTCACTCATCCTCCCCATCTCCCCTGCTTGTTGAGTTGTTTGCCCATCCCACAAAATCCCGATCGCCGTTCCCAACTCCAATAGCGAAAAGTCTACAATGCTAGAGAAGGGTGATAGTTCATTGCACAGACGAACACACAGAAGCTATGGCAATTAAAAAAGGTATCAAAAAGGGCGATATGGTCCACGCCGTCAGAGAAAAATTGGAGAATAGTGTTGAGGCCAAAGCCAGCGATCCTCGATTTCCTCCCTATCTCTTCAAAACCAAGGGCGAAGTTGTAGAACTCCGCGATAACTATGCCCTGGTTAAGTTTGGACAAGTCCCGACCCCTAATATTTGGCTACAGGTTGATCAGCTGGAGAAGTTTGAGCAAAGCTGAGCGGTAGAACTCTTTGGGCATCTCAGAAAAGTGATATAGTCGCCAATAGTCATTAGCCAAATCCCCTATTCCTTGATTTAGACCATGACTACTTTCGACAATATTCCCGCCTATCATCCCAACCGAGTTTCCATCATTGGCTCAGGGAATGTCGGTAGTGTTTTGGCCCAGCGCATCATTGAAGGTAGTCTGGCGGATGTGGTGCTGTTGGATATTGTTGAGGGACGACCTCAGGGAATCGCGCTGGATTTGATGGAGGCGAGAGGGGTGCATGGGTATGGTCGCCATATTCGGGGTGCAAATGATTATAATGACACCGCTGACTCGGATGTGGTGGTAATCACTGCAGGTCTGGCGCGTAAGCCTGGTATGAGCCGAGATGATCTGGCCCAAGTGAACGCCAAGATTGTAACTGAGGTGGCAAAACAGGCGATCGCGCATTCACCCAATGCCCGGTTAATCATCGTCACTAATCCGCTTGACGTGATGACCTATCTTGCTTGGCGGACCAGTGGTCTTCCCCCTGATCGGGTCATGGGGATGGCAGGAGTGTTAGATTCTGCCCGATTCCAAACATTCATCGCCATGGAGTTGGGGGTGTCTCCCATGGATGTGTCGGCAATGGTGCTAGGGGGGCATGGCGATCTGATGGTGCCCCTCCCCAAATACTCAACAGTTAGCGGTATTCCGATCACAGAGCTGCTTGATGCAGACACTATTCGAAAATTAGTAGACCGTACTCGTCACGGCGGCGCTGAAATTGTTCAGTTCCTCAAAACAGGTGGAGCGTATTATGCCCCGGCTTCTTCGATCTGCGTCATGGTGGAGGCAATCTTACGGAATCAAAAGCGCATCTTGCCCATCTCCGCTTATCTACAGGGGCAGTATCAGCTGCAAGATTTATTCTTAGGCGCGCCTTGCCGCTTGGGTTGGCAGGGCGTTGAGACTATTCTTGAGCTGAAACTCTCTGAAGCTGAACAGCAAGCTCTCCAGCAGTCTGCTGACTCGGTACGGCAGACCATTAGCCAGTTTGCATCTTTGATGAATTGATCCAAATGAATTGATCCAAAATTTGAATTGTTAGCTGTTGGATAATCACTCAAAGCAGGAAATTCTTCCTGAGATAACGCTCTTCAATCACTCTAATCGGAAGTTTCCCCCAGGTCATCCGAAAGGCACATTTTGCGTTTTCTTGGTTTGACCTGCCAACAATATTATTTCCTGTGTTGAGCAACCTGCTGAATGTAGGCTAAACCCTAAACCCCACCCTCCATCTCAGCCAGAGAACATAACAAAAGCCAGGGAGTCAATGACTCTCTGGCTTTTGTATTGATTTACGCTCAATCAAAGACTGAAGCTCACTTAAGGTCAGACCTACACAGCTGCAGTGACTTTGACTTTGGCGTCAAGTTCACCCTTAGAATACTTGAGCGCATAGAAATCCAGGGATTGCTGTTTGATCTTGCTGGCGTTGCCTGCTGTGCCGAATGCGTCGTAGCGCTTAGCGCAGACTTGCTTCATATACTTAATTGAAGGCTTCATGAAGTGGCGAGGATCGAAGTTGGAAGGATCTTTGGCGGCGGCTTCACGAATGGCGGCGGTGATCGCTAGACGGTTATCGGTGTCGATATTCACCTTGCGCACACCACTCTTTATCCCCTTCTGAATCTCTTCAATGGGCACACCATAGGTCTCAGGAATTTGCCCCCCATAC
>JAKSDM010000557.1 GCA_022360135.1 Pseudanabaenales cyanobacterium
TTAAACGGAAACGAAAACCTAACGTTAAGCTGATTGTCGCTGCTTTTCCTGACCGTCAGCGCTCTGCCGAACAGTTTTTCTTCCAGCCATCCTCTCAACCCCCCTTGACAAATGGCATAGAGTCTTAACTTGTCACCAATGCTTACTCATGAGTTGTGAGATTGCGTCGTGAGGTTTTTGATGTTCTCCATTATGCATTACCACAACGCAAGAATCAAATGTATCGCGCTACTTGGCTGGGGCTTTAGGTTTGCCCTGCTTCATCCCCTTTAGTAAGCAAACTCTTTACACGCATCCCTACATCCAGCAAGAGTGGTTTGACTGACCCAGTAAGTATACTTTCGGTGGATTCATAGAGATCGCCTTTAGGTTGTCGATTGACAATCAATCTTCCTCCTTGTAGGTCTATCACCCAGTAGTCCTGAATGCCTGCTCTAGCGTAGGTTTTATATTTTTCTCCTTCTAGGTCGCGATTAAGGCTGCTGTCTGAAAACTCGATGATGAGCAGAATGTCGTCATGGCGAGGGTGTCGATCTCGCTATCGTCCCGGACGGACAATAGCGATGTCAGGTTCAGGCTCTGATCCATCGAACAGGGTGACTGGATGCCCAATCCGAACCTTGGAGATGTGGCGAGGGATGAGATCGATCAGATAGTACTGCAGCTCATCAATGGAGTCACTATGCAGTGGGCCTTCAGGACTCATCTCGTACAGTTCCCCATTCAGTAGTTCGATCTTCCAATCCTCAAAGATTCCAGCGTTAATTGCCGAGTGATAACGCTCTAAGGTCCACCTGGCTCTGGGTTCGGCTGAAGGTCTAGGATTTGCTTGGGTCATGGCTCTAAGGTTTCATTGCGGCGGGTGGGCTAGGTCTCGGGGTTGGCGGGGTCAGGGTTGTGGGACGATCTCCTCTATCTTTCTGGGTTGAGGCAAGCCTACTTGCGACCACTTAGAAGTCGTTCAACGTCGATGGCGATGTCCGGGAATTCGAGAGGAGTAATCGTTTCTGTGTCCCAGATTTCTTCGAAAGTGTAGTGTTCTCCTTCAGGGTGTCTGAAGACGTGTAACTCCCATTTTTTCAAGTCAATCACCCAATATTCTTTAATTCCAGCCTTTGCATAGACAGCTTTCTTTGTTTTTAAGTCTCTTGGCGGTTGGCTGACGGCAACTTCTATAAGCCAGTAGATATCTTTAGGGCCTGGGTGCCGTTGCTCGTATGCCGTGTCTAAAGGATGGACGATTGCAACATCCGGATTTCGTTCGGTTTCGGAAAGTGTTATTGGGGAATTAAAGCGAACCTCAGCTCGATCTCCTAATATCGATTCCAAGTATTTTGCTGTTTTGTTTCCCCTGTACCAATGTTGTGGCGTCTCTGGCGACACGGGGGTAATGACTCCTTCTATCAGCTCAACATTCCAGTCGGATATGATTCCAGCTTCAATCGCCTCGTGATAGCGCTGCATTGACCATTTGGCGGGAGGTATTTCTGGTTGCCTAGGATTTGCTTGGGTCATGGCTCTCATTCTGTCATTCTGTCGCGGGCGGTCCAGGTTTCGGGGTGTGGGGGTTAATCCTCCCGCTGTTCTTTTCGCATAAGGTAGGCGAGGACTCCGTCGTATCGTTCGCACAGAGCTTCAACTTTGGTGAGGATAGTTCGGTTGTCTCGGATCAGTCGGTTTGATTCGAAGATGAAAGATTCTAGGCGCTGCTCGGTTGCCTTTTGAATGTCAACCAGTTCAGACATCTTGCCTTCTAGCCTGGTGAACCCCTCCTCCATCTTGCTCTCCAGACGATTAATCGCCTCTGCATTTCGAGCAATCTGATCGGCGTTCACTGCCTGAGTTTGCCTCAACCCGGCTATCCCTACGGCGTTTGCGGCTACCAGGGCTTTTAGTTCTTCGTCGGTCATGGCTCCAAGGTCTCCTTGTCGCGGGCGGTACGGATTCCGGGGGGGCGGGTGGCAGAGCGGGGAGAAATCAGCTATCGTTCTCTGCCTCCTTAACAAATTCCACCAAATCACCTGGTTTGCATTCTAGAGCGTGACACAAACGAGCAACTGCGATAAACATCTCAAGCCCGCTGCGGTTGTTCTCCCAATTTCTGATTGTCGTTTCAGTGACTTCTACAGCGTCAGCCAGCTGACGCTGAGTAAGACCCGCCGCTTTTCTCAGTACAGCAATTCTGCTCATAGGTATTCCATCCATAAAGAGTCTTATAGCAAAAATATAGCGCAAAATAATTTACGTCAATATATTGATAGCGTAAAAAACTTTACGATATATTAGATTCATGGACGGGAATTGAGCCCCCCAACCGAAAGGGAAGCGCCACGCCCCAAAGACGGCCTCCGGAAGGCGGTACCCAGGATGACTCCGCACTAGGCCGAAAGGTCAACCACAAGCTGACCCGCCGATGGCAGCAAGTCCTACTGGGGCGAAGCCGAACAGGCTACATAGCGGGGGAGGCGCGGATGGGGATGCAGTAGTAGCGCCCGCGATTCGCACTTATTTATTCACATCTGGGTTAGCGCCAAGGTTACAACGTTAAGGGGCATGGATGGGTATTCCAAAACATCGAGAATTCTTTTGGAAGCACCCCGTCTTGTCATTCTACTGTCCTGGATCTGGGACTTCTGGAATCTGGCTATTTCCTGTCGCCAGCCTGGGGCAGTCCCGCTATCGAGGTTTTCGCTTGTTGAAAACGCCTTATCGCATAGGTATTATGACTCATCTGGGCGCTAGGATGTCCCAGGTGGATCGGGCTCCAGGATCGGAGGGAGAGAAAGGGTCCTTTCTGAGTAGCGATCGCGCTTCTGCCAACCTTCCCCGGCTACACGGGAGAATGCCGATAGGCTTGATAGCCCCGGTCTTTCAAGCCGGGGCGTAGTCAATTCCGCTCCTCTCCTGCCGAAACTCTTGCGAAATGGGGCTCCCAGCTTTGGTGGCCTGGGCCAAGGGCCAGGTGAAGTTCAGGGTGTGATCTCTTTGATTGATGATGGCAGGTCAAGCGGGATGAGCTGAGTCCTGACAATTTCAGTCGGACCGGTAGTCCCGAGGCTGTCAGAATTAAAACTTACACTTCTAACCCACCTGCTATGCCCTCTAAGCGTTTGTGATTCAGTCCTTTCTAGATCCCAAAGTTTCACCGTCCCGTCTCCACTGGCTGAGGCAAGCGTTTGCCCATCCGGCGAAAAGCTCACGCTATAGACCAAATCCGAATGACCTTCAAGGGTTTGAAGTTCCCGGCCATCAAGGTCCCATAGCTTCACTGTACGATCAAAGCTGGCTGAGGCAAGGGTTTGCCCATCCGGCGAAAAACTCACGCTATAGACCGAACCCGAATGGCCTTCAAGGGTTTGAAGGTTTTGGCCACCAAGATTCCACAGCTTCACCGTGCGATCTCTGCTGGCTGAGGCAAGGGTTTGCCCATCCGGCGAAAAACTCACGCTATGAACCCCCTTCGAATGGCCTTCAAGGATTTGAAGTTCTTGACCGCTAATGTCCCAAAGCTTTATCACGCCATCGGCGCTGGCTGAGGCGAGCATCTGGCCATCTGGCGAAAAACTCACACTATAGACCGAATCCGAATGACCTTCGAGGGTTTGTAGTTCGCGGCCGTCAAGGTCCCAAAGTTTCACCGTCCCGTCTCCACTGGCTGAGGCGAGCATCTGGCCATCTGGCGAAAAACTCACACTATAGACCAAAGCTGAATGACCTTGAAGAGTTTGTAGTTCGCGACCGTCAAGGTCCCATAGCTTCACCGTACGATCAAAGCTAGCTGAGGCAAGTGTTTGACCATCCGGCGAAAAACTCACACTATAGACCGAATCCGAATGACCTTCGAGAGTTTGTAGTTCGCGACCGTCAAGGTCCCAAAGCTTTAACACACCATCTCCACTGGCTGACGCAATTGTCCGACCATCGGGTGAAAAACTTACGCTCCAGACCGAACTCGAATGACCTTGGAGAGTATTACGAACTAAAAAGCCGTCGAGACGAGAAATTTCTCGTAAGGCAGATCCGGTTATTAATCGGATCGAAGATCCCAGAGGGATAGACGGTTCCTGAATGTAATTCTTTACCGGCTTTAATTTCGTTCCGCCATTCAGTTGTGGGGGCAATGTCTCGCCAGTCCACCCAAGCGCCATAATTGCTAAGCAGTAGGGCGTTACATAGGGTCTGCATAAAGCCTTTATCCCGGCGAGAATAAGAGATAAATACATCAGCCATGCATCATCAGGGTTAGATTTATCCTGTAGTCTACCTCAGGAAACTATCAGAACTGAGATCTCAAGATTGGCTATTGGACTAGCGGGTGCATTTGGCCAAAAACCTACGGTTTCGCTTGAAAACCTCTCCATACAAGAATTATAGGCTATGCCAATTCTCTGAAAGTTGCACCGCAAAGCAACTATCCCTGTATTTCTAGGTGGTTTCTGTTGAGATGCGTCTGCCAGTCCAGAAATGAAAATCTTCTAATTAGAAGTTCACATGGCGCTTATGGGGAAGGGTCAGACTATGCATATAGACAAGCAAGACTTTAACCCATGAAACCAAGCCGAAATTTGCTGCACTCCCTCATCAGTCTGAGTCTTTTACTGGGTGTCGCCGCCAGTCCAGCTCTCGGGGCTCAAACACCTGAGTCTGTCTCAGACCAAAGTGTTGAGTTTCGCAACATCGAACAACCACTCTTCAGGATTGGTTTGTCACTAGGGGGATTCGGCCTGATTGGTATTCTCATATCCAGTGCGATCGACAGCAAGCAGGAGACGTCGATTGATCGACACCCGATGTAATCCACCCCAACAAAGTCTCCAAGCTAAACTCACTGCACCCTTTCAGCTTTCGCCTAAATCTTCTTCGTTAATCTACCCGGAGTAACCGATGAATCGTTTTGCCACATCAACCTTAATCACCGCTGCCATCCTCTCTGCACTCGCCCTACCCCAAATCGGCCATGCGCGAGCCACCCACACCGGCACAGTTGGAAGAGTCTGGGAAGATGGGTTTCGCCTGCACACCGCCGATCAAACCTTATGGGTGGACACCTCAAATCTATACGCCGACAAAACCCCTGGCAACATTAACGTGGGCGATCTGATCCAAGTCACGGGTGAATTGAAAAGGATAGAATTTGACGCCTCCGCCATTTCTGTCGCTACTACTCTATCTATCGATTTTTGACAGGTAAAAACCCTTTGACATAGTTGAAAAGAGGTTATAAGTGATCCCGTCAGAAGTTCCTTGACAGCGTACTAGTCTGCCCAGAGCAACTAGACGGCTTAGGCTTCCAGCGCCTCCTTATCCCAATCCCGATCCCCCCAAGGTTCGATCCCGATCCAGTCTCGATACTGGGGATAGTAGAGGTCATCCCCCGGTAAACTCAGCGCCTCCAGATCCGCTCTATTCTCAGCAAGGCATTCTTCCGGTAACCCGAAGGCAGCTTTGGTACGACTGCGCAACACTTCCAGGAGCTGACGCCCGCGATCTCATCAAGCCAAACATCCGCTAATGGCAAATCAAATCTCAGGCCCTGCCATTTACCAGTACTGCCCCTCTAGTCCTCTAAAATCAATACTTTTGACCCTCTCCTTTAAACCTCGTTGAACATTCCGTGGAGTTAACGAGGATAAACAGCGTTTTAACCGACAAGATGAGGTTAATGATTCTTCTTCATTCCTCTTCCGATATAGGATGTCAGGTATTCTCCGCCAACTGCCGACTTTGAATCTAACAGGCATCCGGTCTTGGGGAAAAACTGTAAGATTCTGCCCTAGCTGTTCGAGTGACGTACGCCCGTTGACGATTACCAGGTAAAATAGCGTAGCAGCAGCGCCAACATTACCGGTGTATCTAATGACCACCATTGAAGTAATCCTACGGGATGATGAAGGCAAGCCGATTAGCTCAAGCAAAAGCCAAACCTATCAAGTGGAGTTAGGACGACAAACCCTGCACGAGATTGAAGGGGGTGTGGAAGCGTTCAAACAACAGACTTTGCCAGACTTTGAGCAGGCTTTACTCAAACATGCTCAAACTACTTTCACGCAAGAA
>JAKSDM010000682.1 GCA_022360135.1 Pseudanabaenales cyanobacterium
GCTGCAATTAACTGACAACTACAGTGTGGCTACTCCAGTCAACTGGCAGGAAGGCGAAGACGTGGTGGTGGCGCCCACTATTCCGACTGAGGAAGCGAAGAAGAAATTCCCCAAAGGGGTGACTGAAGTGAAACCCTATCTGCGGATGACGCCTCAGCCTAATAAGTAAGCTGCTCAGTGTTCGAATTAACACCGTAACCGACTGCCGCAACGCCAAGAAGAGGAGCTCGTATAGATTAAGATCTATCCTCTTCTTTGATGTTCTTGTAAGAGTCTTGGTAGTCACCAATCAGCAGTACAGAGTCATGTTAAACCGGCATGTTCACCTAAACCGAAACTTTCTGGATAGGCAAGAATTCATTGGTAATTAGTCATTGGCGACTTTTCGTTTGACCAATGAATTATAGCGGTTTTCTTTTGCATTGACTACACCCTGCACCCTATACCCTGCCTTCACTGAGATGTATTCAAACCAAGCGAGAATTGCTATATTTAGGCAACATTAGGATCAAAGGTCATTGAAGGCTGAATCGGGATCTGGTGCTGATTAGCCCAAGTTTGGAGGTCAGCCAGGGCGCGATCGCGATATTTGCCATACCGTTCTCGTTTATTGCGAATGCGCTGGGGCAGTTCCGGCAGAATGCCAAAATTTGGCGGCATGGGCTGAAAGTGTTTGGGGGAGGCAGAGCTGATGAAATCAAACAGGGCTCCCATCATCGTAGCCATCGGCATCGACAACGGGTCTATACCCAGCGCCAAACGAGCTGCGTTGGCGCCTGCTAACCAGCCCCCCGCCGCCGCCGCTGTATAACCCTCAGTGCCCACTAATTGACCGGCTGCTAGCAAAGTAGGCCGTTTTTTGAACTGCAACGTGGGATCTAGCAGTTCTGGCGAGTTGATAAACGTGTTGCGGTGCATCACTCCCATGCGGACAAACTCCGCATTTTCTAAACCCGGAATCAGCCGGAAGACCCGCTTCTGTTCCCCCCAACGCAGATTGGTCTGGAAGCCCACCATGTTCCAAAGCTGTCCAGCCTTATCTTCCTGCCGCAGTTGCACTACAGCGTAGGGTCGCTTGTCTTGGTTAGTGGGATCCTTGAAACTCCCCAGACGGCTGTCGAATAGCCCCACTGGCTTGAGGGGACCGTAGCGCATGGTGTCTTCCCCTCGCCGGGCCATCTCCTCAATCGGCAGGCAACCCTCAAAGAACTTGGCCGTTTCCCGCTCGAAATCTTTCAGTTCCGCCTGCTCTGCATCGCACAATGCCTGTCGGAAGTGGCAGTACTGTGGTTGATTCATCGGACAGTTGAGATAGGCCGCCTCACCTCGGTCGTAACGGGACGCCAGAAAGGCCTGATGGCGATCGATGGATTCACCCACCACGATGGGACTAGCGGCGTCAAAAAAGCTCATATACTCCAATCCGGTGAAGCGCTGTAAATCTTTGGCTAAAGCGGAACTGGTCAGCGGTCCAGTGGTCAGAATAGCAATACCGGACTGAGGAATTTGCGGCACTTCTCCCCGGTGGAGTTCAATCAGAGGATGCTGCGCCAGGGTTTCAGTCAAATCTCGGCTAAAAATGGCCCGATCCACTGCCAGCGCCCCCCCGGCTGGAACCGAATATTGATCGGCTTTAGCGATGACAATCGAACCTAGGCGACGCAGCTCTTCATGGAGGAGACCGGAAGCGCGATCGCTAGCCTGCGCTCCAAAGGAATTGCTGCACACTAACTCCGCTAGATGTTCGGTATGATGAGCGGGGCTAAGCCGCCGCGGACGCATTTCATGCAGCGCCACAGGCACGCCAGCTTGAGCAATTCGCCAAGCAGCTTCGACGCCTGCCAGCCCCCCTCCAATGACTTGAACGGGGTGTTTGAGATCCGTCATACTCACTGAGTCACATTACGCCTATTTTTTCGAGGATACCGA
>JAKSDM010001605.1 GCA_022360135.1 Pseudanabaenales cyanobacterium
CAGGAAGGAGTGAATATTCTAATGCCTTCTTGTATTGCTGTTTGTCTATCAAAAATTCTGTGTAATAGACATGAGGACTAATTTTACCGGCTGTACGATTTTCGATTGCCTTTAGAAAAAATTGCTCAGCTTGATTATTATTTAATGCTGCTAGTAACCGAGCATATTCAAGATTCAGAGTAAAATCATCGGGATACTGTGTGAGGGCTTGTTCAAACCATTGCTGTGCTAATTCAGGGTACCCTGAATTAAGAGACAATTCTCTAATACCACCGTTGTATAAAACTCTGCCAAACGAAAGGCCAATTTCTGCAGCTTTCACGTACTGCTCAAGCGCAAGTCTTGCAAATTCTCGGTCATTAGTTGACTGAAAACGATTACGATACGCAGAGCCTAGACCCTGATGAGCTAATCGACTATCGGGATACCGTTGGACTAAAGTTCTAAAACCTTCGATCTCCTGAGGAGAGTTTCGCAATTTTCTATACGTTTGAATTACCTCTAGTGTTTCATTAGGATCAGGGGTTGCACTCACACCCCGATTCCCAGGAAGAGTTCTAAGAAACTCTTTAACTCCTGGTTGAAAGCAAGGTTCATTCGTTTGTTCGCTGTTTAGAGATTGAGCAAATATTATATTGTTCTTCGTAATTTGTGTTAAGGAAAACCCTAATACTGTTGTGACAGCTATCAGTAATGGCGCAACTAGTTTCCTTTTCATATCTTTTTATTCCCCACATATTTTAGATGAAGCTATTGCCGACAGTAGCGATTTTTACTGGTAATAAAGCGAAAAGTTAGACGAAACTTCATACTATTAGATTCAGCCTTGATATCATTAAGACTGAAAGATTTCATTAATTGGGAAAAATCCTACCAAAAGCGCCAATTTTTCCATAACAAGCTTTTAGAGTTTGGCTGTTTAGTTAATGATTGGTAAACTCCCGGTAAAACAGAGGGTTTACCAATCAATTAATTACTTTGATTCGCGAACAACGAGTGGAGTTGTTGAGGGAATAAATAATCGGTTGAAGCTAATCAAGTGTTCAGGTTATGATTTTAGAAACTTTGATAATTTTCAGTTATACCAAAACGATATAAAGGTGAGCAGAATAGATCCGCTGAAAACCTTGCCGGACAAAGATTTATTATGCTCAGCTTCAAATCAAATTGGTATTACGTTGCCTAATGTGCTGGCATCTTGATCTTAGCTTTGCACAGTTTAGCCGAAAGAGCCAACTTTATTTTTTCTGCGCTCTCTACTCTCTAACGCTAAATAAAGCCTTTCAGCCTCTCAAACTTAAAGACTTTATTTTCGCCGTACAGCTTTCAAGAGAGTCAAGTCATAGATCCCTGCATCCCTTATGCTGCAGGACTTTCAACCCTAAGTTACACGATTTGCAGCTTGCGCTACTTTATGGCCCTATACCCCGTGTAATGTTTGGCTTGCATGTTCCAGAGCGCTGTATACTCTCCTTCTCTTTGTAAAAGCTGCTTGTGTGTACCTTCCTCAACTAACTGTCCACGTTTAAGAACTAGAATACGGTCAGCCATTTGAACCGAAGCTAAACGATGGGTAATCAATAATGTAGTTTTACCATGAGCTAATTCAGCAAAGCGTTGGTAAACTTCATGTTCACTTCGTGGGTCAAGTGCTGCTGTTGGCTCATCAAGGATCAGTAGTTGAGCATCTTCACGAATAAAAGCCCTTGCTAAAGCTACCTTTTGCCATTCCCCACCAGAGAGATCAGTTCCACCAAATTGTTTACTCAATAGGGTCTGTTTTTCCTCAGGCAACTTCTTGACGAACTCAACTATTCCAGCTTTTTGAATTGCACATTGCAAAAGCGCAGGCTGATATAAGCTTTCTAGATTTCCCAAGGATATGTTTTCTTTCAGCGTAAGAGCATAACGCCCAAAGTCTTGAAATATAACGGCAATATGCTGACGCCACTGATCTAGGTTTAAGTTCTTTAGATTTACTCCATCTACTAGAATTGATCCCTGGCTAGGGTCATATAGCCGAGTTAGTAATTTCACTAGGGTTGTTTTTCCGGCCCCGTTTTCTCCCACTAAGGCGACTATCTCACCAGGACGAAGTGTGAAAGGGGCGTATCTAAGGGATGGGGGAGTACCTTTGTTTGGCGTCTCTGACACGAGGAAATAGATCGTCAAAGCGTTCATTGACCCAAGCAAGTCTGAGCACCAGGAGATGATTAAATCCGTCTTCGCTCCAACGCATCCCAACTCCCTTAAAGCGTTGCTGAATGAGCCATTTGCAGGCGCTCTCAACCATGCCGCTTCCGAGAGGCAGATGTTGTTTTTCGAAACGCTGATAGTGGATATGGGCGTGGTGGCGCTGGAAATAGGCCTGCACTCGTAACAGGGTGAGTAATTTTTTGCCCTGGAGAAGATTGGTGTTAATCAGATAGGTCAGGGACGCCAGCACCGTGTGATGTTGACCATGACGCAACTGATGCCGCCATTGCTTAAACCAAGCGCGAGCTTCAGCGGAGCGCGGATTCTCGAACAGGGCGGTAGTGGCCCGCCAGAGATGTCCTGCGGCGTGATAGAAATCCAGGATGCCGACGGCGCAGTGGGCAAAGCATTGCTGATATACTCGCCAAAAGCCCCGTCCGCCATCGCTTAGCCAAATAACCCTAGGGGCTGAATCGAATGATTGCCGTTGAGCTTCTTGCTGAAGATGCGGGATAAACGTATCGATGTCTCCCAGGACTGCGACCAATCGTCGATGCACCAGGCGAGTGAGTGTCTCTCCAGACCGCTCGACCCGCTGAGCTAAGCGGGCTAAGACACCGACTTTGACTTCCCGCCACTGGATTTTTCCTTTCGGTGTTCCGGCGACGGGTCGCATCGGAACCATCACCCCATCGGCTGCAATCGCTAAGGGCAGGGTTGCTATATCCGCAGCAAGGGATTCAGGGACAATGGCTTCTGATGATGACTCTAACTGAGCTAATACCTCGGCTTGAGCGGCTCGCCCAGTCTGCTCCACCCAATTCCACAGGGTGCTGGCGCTCACCTGTACGCCACTCCACTGCCCCAGCATCCAACTGGCTAATTCATAGGGCATCACCACACTCAATAAGCAGCCCAAACGCACTAACTCGTCGCTACTGCGTTGATGCGGCGCAATCCCTAACGCCTCATCTAACGGTACACTCAGACTGCCATGACATCCCTGAGGACAACGCCCCACTCTTCGCTTTCAGGTAATTGAGCCAATTAAGGTCTCCATTTGACGACTGACACACCCTTTGGAACGTAGTCGCCGCCTACAGCTCGGGCAGTGTCCCCAGGGTTGATGAACTTGGGCGCGCTGTGTCAGCTCTTCCTCCAAGACAATCCGGGCGAACAAGAGGCCAAGCTGCAGCACGAGCAACACCATCTCAGGCAGAGTTTGAGCCTGATGAAGTTGCTCAAAGTGATGGGACCATTCAGGTCTTTCTGGATATAGCTGACTTATCGAGTGTAGAATCAAGGTACTTTTTTGTATGGGATGGGGATATTTTCTCATCCCTTTTCGTTTTTAGGATCCCCTCCCCCATCCGATGCATACGCCCGTGTGAAAGAGATATCTGTTAAGGCAGTTCGCCCATCTAAGTAACAAAAATGTACTTTATCAAAAACAATACCTCTGCGAATAGGATCAGGAACAAGTTTTCCTGGAATATCCAAAATCATAGTTGTTTGACCTTGTAGAAAGATAAAGAATTTTTCCATGTAAAGAAGAATTTCATAGACAGAGATAAGGAGTTTAATAAATCTTTCAAGATGTTGCTGGAGGTAAGAAAGTGATTGTACAAAAATAAGCCCAGTACCTGGGCTAATTGCTCCCTGGAAAGCTTGTTGCACTATCCAATAAAAAGCAAAACCATTTCCTAGAGTACTGACAATTGCCAAGCCACTGGACCAGACTGCTTGTCCCCTTCTCAGGGGATACATTGCCTGATATAGCTTGTGGTAAGCTTTTAAATAGCGATCGATAAAAAAGGAGCCAAGTCCAAATAATCGCACTTCTTTGGCGTGAGCATCGTTTAGTATTACTGAGCTACAGTAGTCCATTTGCCGGGCTTCTTGGCTGGTATCAAAAGTAGCTTCCCAAATCATATTCTCGTATTGAGAGGATACATAAAGTTGAGGGATACTTGTAGCTAAAATCAAACAGGGAATCCAGATTCCAAGAGGAGTCAATAAAACAGAAACAGCGAGCAGCGTAAAAGTACTACGAGCCAGTTCAGCTATGTTTACGATGAAGTGCAATGGTCGATATTTTAGCTCTTGCTGAATCAGTTTTATTTCATCATAAAACTGTGAATTTTCAAAACTATTTATATCCGGAAAACTATTGGCTTTCCGCATTATGAGCAGATTTAAATGCATGGTTAGTTTGCTACCAAGATCTCCTTGAATAGCTGAGATCCAAGGAGTTAATAAAGTCTGCAAAAATAAAGCTCCAATCCATGCTGCTATTAAACTAATAATCATTGGGATTTCGAGAATTTTTTCTTGGTTAAGAGCTAGTATTGCTGTATCAACTACTTGCTTGGTCAGCCAAATACTGAACGCTGGAAAAACTCCTTGGAGAATTAGGAAAATGCAGAGAGCCAGCATTTCCTTAGGTGCTGCTGTCCACAGAAAAGGAATAGTTCGGATAAAAGCATGACCGTAGTTCTTACAAAATCCCAATGTTCTCTTAACACTTTTCATCGACTTCGCTCTTTTTTTGTCAAAGAATTGTATAGGGGCATCAGAGCCAAATTTGGACTGGATATCGACACTGGAGGCCGCCAGGAGGAATGTTCCAGCTTTTGGTCCAACCCTAAGGACACGAACGTTGTGAAAAAAGGCGAACAGGTCAAAGAACGCTTGAGTGGTTTGCTCATTGATACCGGTGCAGCTGATTTAGCTGCCCACTCAAGCACTGTTTACTCTGACAGAACCAATGCATCTCCTTAATCGCTAAGCGCAGGTGCTGATATAACGTTTGACGCAATATCCCAGCCATCCTCGCACTTTCGGTCATGGTTTGGCTTGGCTGGGCGGCAAAGGTTCGCAGGATCCGCCTGTGTAATACAGACTATCTCGGCGTTGCTGAATTAAGAGATGAATCATAAGTATGCAGGAACCGGCCTTGGTGGAACAGGTCCATCCCAAAACTTAAGGTAATGGATTAACAGTCGAATCGAATTCTTCAAACTTTCAATTGACTTCGAATAACATAGAGTTTTGCTAAACGAGCTAGATAAGACCTCAATCGGGTGTTTTCCCCCTCAACCCGAGTCATGTAGGTCTTACAGGCGATCTGATCAATCCCTTACAGCAAAGGATTTTGGCCTTGATGAACATTCCAGAAGCTATCTATGAATTTCCGTGAGGACGCCACTAATTTACAAAATCAGCGAAAAGTCAGCGAACCGACAGTAAGTTAGCGCCCTATTTGATGTAGTTCAAAATCCCCTCCGCGATCGCATCCGCCAGTTGGATCCGCGCCGTCGGATCTCTGAGTCGAGCCGCATCTTCTTGTCCGGTGACAAACCCAGTTTCCACCAATACCGCAGGCATAGAGGTATAAAGTAAAACATAGAAACGGGATTGACGTAACCCGCGATCGAGCATGCCTGTTC
>JAKSDM010000503.1 GCA_022360135.1 Pseudanabaenales cyanobacterium
AGCGCTAAGGATATTCGCTTTTTGCTTGAGCTGGCATAGCCGATCCATCCAGGCATAGGCGATCGCGAGGTCGTTGTCCTCAGCCTGATGCTCTGGCAATGCTAGATATTCGGACATGGCGATCGTTCGATAGTTGTCTGGTAGCTGGCTGCATCCGTATTCGATCAGCAGAGTGTCCCGGATGGCGATAACCTCAGACTCGCTCAACTGCCAACTATCTTTGTTGGGGGCATGCTTGCCCATGGCTGCCTTGATCGCCGTCATGCCTTTCCGTGGGGGCAGACCAATCGCTTTTGCGATGGACTTCAACCGTTTGCCGGGCATTTCTCCCTTTAGATTGTGCAGGTCGGGCGGGGTAGATCGGATAGCGGCGATGACGGACTCAAACAGTTCGCCTGGAATATCCTTGGTTGAACCGGATTGGACGCCGAAATCGGATGCCAGAAATGACCTGACGCCAAGCTTCGACCATCCTGCTTCAGTAGCGACAATGTGAACGTATTGCGCCTTTTGAGCCCCCTGGCTGGATGGTGATTGAGAGTCTACTCTACGTTTAGACGGCGTGGGATCTGTTGTAAGCGCCTCTGTTTTTGCTGTCTTTGATGTCGGGATGATGGGCGGGGCGATCGGCTTAGGAGCAATCGGCTCAGGCCGCGAGTGGTTGAGCATCCCGATCCCGTATTCCTTGTGCAGGAATATCATGGCGCTTGAGGTGGCGGCGCGGATTGCTTCAGGGTCGTTGCCCCCGGCTTGCTGTAGCGTCGCCTGAGCATGCTGGTATAGCGTTGCATACAGGCTGATAAATTCTTGTCCGGCAGCCTCTACGGACGGCTTTTGAGGGCGAGAGGGAGGGACTCCGATTATAGAATAACCTTTGCCGCTAGGGTTCTCAGCGATCTCTATTTCACTTCCCTTCTCTGGGATGTCGCCGTACTCAGCTGGTCGAAACCTCAGCCAGTATTTACAGTCTTCTGGGACTTGCTCCTTTGGCTTGCTGGCATAGTCAACATGGATGCAAAGAACGGATTTTGAAGTCCCCCACTCTTCATGGGTCGTTTCAGCGGAAATGTAGACAGTTTTCACGCTGATGGTCTCAAGTTTCTTAGTCATAGTTCATAATGATATTCATCGATAGAAGATGCATACTTACGAGACCGCCGCTGAAGACGGCGGTTTTTTTACGGCTAAGCGCCGACGCCAGGATATGCCAAGCCGTCGTCGCTTAGCCCCTCTATCGGGAAAATCTCGTGTCGGTTCACCCATTCACCAGATACAAGTCGCTCTTGCATAAACCAACGGGCATCGGCCACCGTAACCCGATATCCAGTGCATTCATTGAGCGTGGAAACAAGCGCGGTAGTGGATTCCGGGGCGGGATTGATATAGCGATCGCTCCAGTGCATTGCATGTATGCAAAACGCAATAGCGATGTAGACAAAACACAGGGTCACAGCGGGGTGAATGACAGAATCGAGAATGATGGACATTGCTTTTTTCGGTGATAGATAATGTGGAATCGTGGGGGCCTTAATCGGCTGTATTGTAGTGATTAATGGCGTCGATCAGGGTGTCAAAGTCACTTGTAATGCCACCAATTTTGACTCGGAAGATTGTAGCCGTTGTGCCGTCTGCGAAGACCATCAATTTATGATGGCACGACTTATTGCTATGCCTGGCGATCAGGACCTGGAAATCCGTGTTGGCCAACGACTTGAGGTCAACCGTGTCAGGCAGGCGGTGTTTAGACATCGTGAATTCCCTGTGATAAATGATTACGACTATTGAGGCGGCGGAAGAAT
>JAKSDM010000124.1 GCA_022360135.1 Pseudanabaenales cyanobacterium
CAAAAAACAGCCGCTGCAGCCGAAGCAACTGGCAACTCTTCTGGAGATTGAAGCTGATGACTCAATCAATCCCGAGATACCCCACAGTCGAGGACTACCTCGACTCAGACGAACCGCTGGATGGACGATACGAATACGCCGATGGAGAACTGTTCCCAGTCATGCCAGAATCTGGCTTGAATGACTTGATCGCCAATCTGCTGATGGTGCATCTTGCGACTAAATTCTTTTCGTTTCCGCTGGTTCGAGTTCACAGTTGTGAACTTGAGGTGGAAAAGTTTCACCAGGACGATAAACAAACCCGACTGCCGGACCTGATCGTGCTGCGGCCAGAACATATCTCCCTGACCCAACGGCGGCTGACCATTAGGAAGACCATGCCCTCTCCCCTGCTGGTGGCTGAGGTGGTGAGCCCATATCCCACCACTCAGCACAAGAATTATCAAGAGGACTACATCCGCCGCCCCTACCAGTACGCCCATCGGGGCATCCCAGAGTACTGGATTATTGACCCTCAAGCGAACCTGGTCATTGTCCGAGCAAAACCGTTTCAAGGCGCCTATCGCCACTCCAGCGAATTCAGACAGTCTGATGTTGTGCGATCGCAGCTCCCTGAACTCAACAATTTTAGCTTGACTGCGCAGGAAATCCTAGAGCCAGATGTCTAGCCGGAAGAGGGACGCCTGCTCTGCTCATGAGACGGTTGGCAGTTCCTCCCATTGCGTGGTATATCGAGGTGAGCGGCGATCGCACCGCATCCGCCAGGACCGCTCATTCCCCTGCGCCGCCAGGTAGAGAGCCTTTCGGCCCATCTGAGCGTTCAGAGCGTCCATGACCGCCATCAGTCGTTCGCTGCGCCGATCATCTCCCCGTTGAAATAAATCCTGTTGTTGTACAGAGTCAGATATTAGATCGGTTAGCATGACGCCAGTCTTCTGGTAAGCGTATCCCGGTCGATAAATCTGCGCCAAGCAGTGCTTAGCGGCCTTGGCGATCACCCGAGTATCGCTGGTGGGCGCAGGGAAGCCATAGTTCATGCCGTTGCTGTACTGGGGGCAATCCTGCCTGAATTTGCTGGTGCGCAGCATGACATGAATTCCCTGCGCCTTACTCCCCTGCCCGCGCATTTTTTCACAGGCTCGGGCGGCGTAGCAGGAAAGCGCCTCAGCAATGGGCTGAAATTCGGTCTGTAAGGAGCCGAAGGACTTGGATGACATGATATTCTGCTTTGCCATCAAGTTCTCCAGGGGCAGGCAAGAGTCCCCGTTTAACTCCCGCACCAGCCGTTCTCCCACCACGGTAAAGTGGCGGCGGATCAAGGCCGGATCGGCCTCCCTCAACTGCAGGGCAGTTTGAATGCCGAATTTCGGTAGTTTTTTGGCCCACCGTCTGCCAATACCCCAGATATCCTGGACCGGCAGGGTCGCCAAAATCTCCGACTGCAGGGTCTGATCCCGGAGGTCAAACACCCCGGTTTGGGTTCGCCGCTTGGCTACATGATTGGCGATCTTGGCCAGGGTTTTGGTTGGGCCAATGCCAATGGAAACTGGAATGCCAGTCCACTGTCCAACTCTGGTTCGAATCTCCTGTGCATAGGCCGCCACGTCTAGATGGGAAAATCCATCCAGCGAGAGAAACGCCTCATCAATGGAGTAGACTTCTAAATCTGGGGTGAATTGACGCAGGGTCTCCATCACCCGCTGGGAGAGGTCGCCGTAGAGCTGATAATTCGAGGAGAAGACGGCTACGTTGTGGCGATCGCACAGGGCCTTGACTTTAAAGTAGGGAGTCCCCATCTTAATATCGAGCTGTTTCGCCTCTTGCGACCTGGCGACAACGCAGCCGTCGTTGTTGGAAAGCACGATAATCGGCTGAGTTCGCAAGCGAGGTTGAAATAATCGCTCACAAGAGGCGTAGAAATTATTGCAGTCTACCAGGGCGAAAACCGGCATTTTTCAGACGGGATGAATGACAGTGGTGACCACACCCCAGATTTCAACCCCGTTGTCCTTGTCTACTCGGATCGAGGAATAGGATTCATTTTCCGCCAACAGCATCAGTCTATTCTGCTCAATCTGCAGGCGCTTCACCGTCAGACTCCCCTCAACTGAGGCGATCACAATCCGACCGTGACTGGGCTCCAGACTCCGGTCCACCACCAGAATGTCGCCGGGATGAATGCCCGCCTTCAGCATCGCATCCTCAGTCGCCCGCATCAGAAACGTAGCCGCTGGATGCTTAATGAGATGGGCGTTTAAGTCTAAGGGACCGGCCAAATAATCATCGGCTGGGCTAGGAAATCCTGGCATGACTGAAAACTGAAGAACAAAGCCGCTGCCGGGACAGCAAAAACACAGCAAAGTTGCCTAGTCATTACAGGTGAACTGATACTCAGTATCGCGTTGCCCGCCTGCCATCGTCATCTGTGTGCTGCGGTTCTCCATAGGAAATCTATCCCTAGCAGAAAATTAAGAAGAGTCAATAAACAGAGCTAGCTTAAGGGAACCAGTTACAGCTATGAAGCTGTATGCAAGTCAACTCAATTTAGCGACGAAGACCCAGTGCGCTTTTACCCCATGTCTCCGCGCTATCGCAAACAGCTGTTGGTAATAGGGTTACAGCCAAGTCGGAAAGTTGATGATGTCGCGTTTATTGTTTGAGGAGAGAATCATGAGCCAAGATTTTATTAGAACCTATCAGGAGCTACAGGTCTAACAGCTAAGTGCCTGTGCAGTGAAATTTACAGACTGGATAACTGCATTCAGGTGGTTTCAGCGGCTTTGTTCTGTAATTAATTCTGCTTACCTACTTACTTGAGATCGCCTGATCGCACCAACTGCAAGAGATAATCGTGCAGTGAGGTCATGCCCCGCTCGGTGGAGTTTAAGGCTGGAAATGTTTCATCTAGTGTAGCTGCTGTCATGTTGGCGAAGGATTCGGCAGCCTCGTTTGAGAAGCCCATGCCCTTGAGTGTCGCTAGTCATTGGTTGCGCGGAACGGATTTTACATCAACGGGACGACCCAATGCCGCCGCAAACGCGATCGCCACATCTTGTGACGAGTAGCGGTCGGGACCTTCGATAAAATGAAGCCCTGTCTGCTCGATTGGCTCAGTCATCAGCCGCGCAGCCAGTTCACCAATGTCTGATGGGGCTACCATCGGCAATTTGAAATCTTTTGGATAGAGCGTCTGTATCACTCCTTGTTCACGCGCTACTGGTAGAGACGCATTCCAATTGCTCATGTAATAAGCTGCTCGAATGATCGTTGCGGGAATGGGCTGAGCGGTCAGCGCCTGCTCCATCTCATAAAGTACGCCTAAATCACCCAATTGCTCACCAGGTCTGGCTCCGTACGTTGATTCCGCCACGATTTTCTCCAAGCCCGCTCCCTCGGTCGCACTCAAAATGGCGGCTAAACTGCGTCGTTCTTCGGCAACCGTATCGGAGGAAGGGGCAGCGGGCGGATTCAGTAAGAACAACCGCCGACCTTGACGAAAGACATCCCGAAGTGTATCAACATCATGCACATCTGCTACCGCGACATCAGCACCGCCCTGACGCAATGACGCGGCTTTTGAAGAATCATGAGTTACCACGATGATCGGCTCATGGCGTTTGAGTAGCGCCTGCGCCACGGCTGAACCTACGTTGCCAGTACCTCCAAGGATGATGTGCATCCTGTACCTCCCGAGATGATCTGCATGTTCGTCTAGGATAAACAATTACTGAGCCGTCAGATAAGAAAGCAGGTTTTAGATATAGCCCGTTTCCTCCCCTCGGAACCGTGCATACAAGTTACATCTCCATTTTCTGGAAGCAGGGAGCTTCTAAACTTTTGCGCCTAAGCCAGAGCTTAAGCGATCGCTACTCGCCAACGGCGGCATTGCCGACTGCTCCACTTTGAAGAGAGCGTCCGACGGGTGGATGATTTTCCGGCTAGTCAGATAGACTCTGAGCAGTTGTTGACTTCGATGGAAGTGTTTTTCAATGGTGCGGGCACGAATTGGGAGGCGGCGCTGCAAACTGCGCTAGAAGCGATTGAAATGTGCAATAACCTGAAGAATGCCGATATTGTGTTGATTACAGATGGGCTGTGCGCGGTTAGTCAAGAGTTTGATCAGCGTTTTAGCCAAGTGAAGCAGCGATTGGAATTTATTCTTTATGGGGTGCTGATCGGTGTTGCGAATGCGGGTAGGTTAGCGGCGATCTCAGATGCCGTTATCTTTTTGAATGATGTGGCGCAGGATGTTGAGGCGACCCAGATATTTGACGCGATTTGAGGTCAAGCAATTGTTGGGGTCGGGATGCTATGGCCAAATAGGAGATGCGCGGATAGA
>JAKSDM010001517.1 GCA_022360135.1 Pseudanabaenales cyanobacterium
CCGGTTGTGATGACTACGACACCAAACCCGTAGACCTCAAACAGCTGCTCCAAAAGATCGAAACGTTGTTAACCCGACCATTCATATCCAGTGAACCGCCCTTAGAAAAGGCCATGTCAACGGTTGTTCGGGGGGTTGAGCAGCCGGTTATTTCTGGGATGGTGGAGCAAGCCGATCGATTCGAGTCTTCAGAAAAGGTAGCGCCGATCGCCTCTCAGGCAGTGGAGCAACTGGCGATTCCTGGCATAGTGGAGCAAGCCGATCAATTCGAGTCTCCAGAAAAGGTGACGCCGATTGCCTCTCAGGCAGTGGAGCCACCAGCGATTCCTGTCATCGTGGAGCGAGCCGATCAATTCGAGCCCCCAGAAAAGGTGGCGCCGATCGCCTCTCAGGCAGTGGAGCCACCAACGATTCCTGTCATCGTGGAGCGAGCCGATCAATTCGAGCCCCCAGAAAAGGTGGCGCCGATTGCCTCTCAGGCAGTGGAGCCACCAACGATTCCTGTCATCGTGGAGCGAGCCGATCAATTCAAGATTCCAGAAAAGAGCATGCCGCTCGAATCTGAGATGATCAAGTCCCCTCCCCCAAACACGCAGGAACAAATATCGGCTGATTCTATGGCTGGGCAATTGTTGCTGGTAGACGACAACGAGGCTAACCGAGATATGCTTAGTCGTCGACTTGAGCGAAAAGGCTACTTTGTGATCGCGGTTGATAGCGGTGAAGCCGCTCTGGAAGTGATTGGCCAGGAAACCATCGATCTGGTGCTGCTTGACATTATGATGCCTGGAATTGATGGCGTCGAGACCCTAAGACGGATCCGACAGACATACTCACAGTCCCATCTGCCGGTAGTAATGGTTACGGCCAAAGATCAAAGTGACGATATGGTTCGGGCATTTGATCTGGGAGCTAACGATTACATCACAAAGCCGATTAATTTTTCGGTCGCCATGGCCCGCATTCAAGCACAACTGACAACCTTGCAGGCAACCCGTCAGCAAATTGTAGTAGCAACCCATCAAGCAGCTACGAAGGTTAATCATCGGTCGGTTCCAGACGCGCCCCAGGCAGTTCCGCCCCGGCCAGCCCCGCCTCAGCCAGCTCCAGTTCCGTCCCAACCATTTCCAGAAGCACCCCAGGCAGTTCCGCCCCAGCCAGTTCCGCCCCAGCCAGTTCCGCCCCAGCCAGTGCCGGGTCCGCCCTGGCCAGCTCCAGAAGCGCCCCCCCTTCGGCCGCCATCGAACATCTTCTTAGGTAGGCAGCTAGGGGGTCGCTATCAAATCACCCGAATACTGGCTGAGGAGCAGTTCAATCACACCCTTGTCGCCCGAGATATCCAACACTCTGGAGAGCCTCTGCAACTGCTGAAAAAACTTAACCTCGACATCAACCATCCCCAACTCTTAAAAACAGTTCGCCAATTGTTGGCCTCAGAATCTAGAACCGTCAAACAGTTAAATCGGCATGACAAAATTTCGATGCTGCTGAAGCCTTTTTTGCTGGGCCAAGATTTTTACTTGGTTCAAGAATTTATGGAAGGTTCTTTGCTGGCTGATGAGTTACAGAGGAATTCTCCCTTGCCTCCCATTGAGGTCTTGGAGCTAACAACAAACATTTTAAGAATCCTAGAATGCTTTCACCAGAAGCAGCTAATTCATACTGATATCCAGCCCTACAATCTACTTCGCCGTAAGTGGGATGATCAGTTAGTTCTGATTGATTTTGGCATCACAAAACGAATACTGATTCAGCTCGGACATGTGTCCTATCCACATCGTAAATTGCTATTTGACCACCGGGGGTATATGCCCCCGGAACAACGCCTAGGGCAGCCCGTTTTCAACAGCGATATTTACGCCGTGGGAATGATCGCGCTGCAAGCGCTGACAGGAAAACAGCCTGAAGAGTTCACTATTAACCCCGGAACTGGTGAATTAAACTGGCGCGATTTTGTGGACGTGAATAAAGATGTGGCCCAACTGTTCAACAAGATGGTTGCCCAAAATCATAGAAATCGCTACTCCTCAGTCGGAGAAGCAATCAATGATGTGCTTGTCGAATGGTATGAATTGCGCTCCCAAAAAAATACCTGAAAATGAATCGCCTGATCTCCCTTCAGGCTTGACATTCGTATGTTGTATGGGTAACTGAGTTGTATTTCAGTACTTCATAAACTTAACTTATGAGAGGAGATTGTGATGAATCGTCGTGACTTTATGACTTGGGTTGGGGTTGGTTTTTTGGGAAGTTCACTGCCAGTCGCGATCGCAGCCTGCTCTCCAAAATCAGTGTCGGGACAGTTTGAAGCCGTGGGCGCGATATCTGAATTGGATGCATCTGGCCAGCTTTTGAATGAAACCGCCGCCGTTGGGCCAGTTTTAGTGATTCGTGATCCCAACAATTCAGACACTTTGCTTGCAGTCAACCCCGTGTGCCCCCACGCCGGGTGCAATGTCTCTTGGCGGGCGGATGAAACTTACTTTGCCTGTCCTTGCCACGGCTCTAAATTTGAAGCGAATGGAGCCGTCGCACGTGGTCCAGCTAGAGAACCACTCGGCGCCTATGAGGTGAAGCTAGAGGCAAATCAGATTCTGGTGGCTAAAGTTTAGTGGGCAGG
>JAKSDM010001034.1 GCA_022360135.1 Pseudanabaenales cyanobacterium
CGTTGCTTCAGGGTTTCTTCGATCCGCTGGCGCTCAATGGCATAGCGGATCGAACGACTCAGGATGGCTTTGCTGATCTGATCCTTAACCAGATAATCCTGGGCGCCCTGCTGTACCGCCTGAATGGCCAGTTCTTCGTTCGCCAGCCTCGTAAGCACAACAATCGGAATGTGAGAGATATGATTGAGTAAAGTCAGGAGAGTGTCAAGCCCCTGACTATCGGGTAGTAAAAGATCTAAGATGACAACCTCAAAAACAGTGTGATCCAACTGCTGAATCGCAGATTCAAGCCGTTCGACATGATCAATCTGTACCTGGATAGAAGCATTGTGCTTCAGCAGGTCCTGGATGATATAGGCGTCTCCAGGATTGTCTTCCACCAAGAGGACGTTGATAGGTCGGGGAGCCATAAACTGACTTTGTCATCGGCTTGTCTATTTAACCGAATCATGGCCCAGATAATCTGTTAGGCCATTGTCAGGATTTTACCTGTTATCGAGGCTTCCTAAATCAACGTTATGGAAGCCTGCGATTCGCCCGTTCAAGTCTTCACTGGCAGCTGGACGCAGCTCAACCAAAAGTTCTCAATAGATTGAATCGTCTGATTGTACTGATTTAAATCAGACGGTTTGGTGATGTAACAGTTGGCATAAAGCTCATAGCTTCTGAGAATATCTTGGTCAGAAGCGGACGCCGTCATCACAATTACTGGAATATGCTTCAGCTCGGGATCGGTTTTGATTTCCGCCAGCACCTCTCGACCATCCTTTCTGGGGAGGTTTAAGTCCAGCACAATCAGTTGAGGCGATCGGGAGGTAGAATACTCGTCTTCTTGCCGGAGAAACCTCATCGCCGCCTCACCATCCTCAGCGATATAAATGTTGCAGGGTGTAGAACAGCTCCTCAAGGCATTCTCAATCAGAAAAATGTCGCCTGAATTATCTTCAACCAACAAGATATCGATCGGGGGTTTAAAGTCATCGGAAAGAATAGAAAACATGGGCATCAACTTAAGCTGGGATGGGTTTTCGATATAAATAGTAGCCAGCCATTCTTAGCAATTAAACCTCGTCCAACTTGAAATCTGAAGTTTTCCCACCCTGCGGCAAGAGCAAGGCTCTACATCCCCCAACCCCTTCTTCTGGATACTCTGGCGAATTATTTCGTAACATCATGAGAACGGCTGAAGGCCCCCTAAATCCCCCAACTTTGGGGGACTTTGAGTTCATACTCCCCCAAAATTGGGGGCTGGGGGGCCTCAAAAACCCCACTTCGTCGCCAATATTTCCAAGGAGTTCATGCTCCCCCAAAATTGGGGGCTGGGGGGCCTCAAACCCCCCGTCGCCTTGCCAATATTTCCAAGGATTAAATTAGCCAGCAGCATCCTTCTAAGGGAGAAGGGGAGCCAGATTCAAAGTCCCTCCCTGAGGGAGCTACCGTGTACACACAAGTCGGAGTCGGAGTTATTTCGGCTCCCAAAATCCCCCAATTCTGGGGGATTTTGAACTCTGATCCCCCCCCAGAATTGGGGGGGTTAGGGGGGCCAGATCGGTGAATTTGCAATCGAGATCGAGATCTGTGCACACGGTAGCCCTGAGGGAGAGGGATTTAGGGTGAGGGTC
>JAKSDM010000111.1 GCA_022360135.1 Pseudanabaenales cyanobacterium
AATTGCTTTGGCGCAAACGACCGAAACCAT
This sequence comes from Pseudanabaenales cyanobacterium, assembly GCA_022360135.1. Lineage (GTDB taxonomy): Bacteria > Cyanobacteriota > Cyanobacteriia > Phormidesmidales > Phormidesmidaceae > JAKSDM01. Next base: position 31 of record JAKSDM010000111.1, read on the forward strand.
GCAACAGTGGGCTGGTCTAAACCATCAACCCCAGCTTAGGGGGCAGCGACGGGAAGACGCCTCACTGTCTATCTATGATACGGCCCTGAGAACGGATACAACTGCTGATGGGGTGGTTGCCGCGATCGCAGAAGATGGCAAAACTTTGCAACTTTGGCTGGGAGGACTGCCAGGGCAAGTGTTAAAGCACTTTGGCGCAAATTCTCGCCTGACGTTGGTAGAAGAGACAGCGGCTCCTCCCACCCATGACTTATCCTCAAAAAAGGCGGCCTCTACAACTAGGACTTTGCAGCTCTGGGCCCGCAATGGTCTGACAGCGCAAGCTCGACTTGAACTGTCAGATGGCTGGCTGCCTCGAATCGGTCAGCCGGTTTATGAATCTATTCGCAACCTACCCCACAATATTGATCTGATAGTCGCCTTAGACACCAGTCTGGAGCGAATTGAGCGGGTTGACGCCACCAGCGCCCTCTCTGGCATTTCTTTTGTCTCTTACACCACGGCGGGCGAGCAGTCAGCGGATTGTCTGTTGGGTAAAGTGCGGGAGACTGGCGCTCAGACCTTGACCGCCTCTTTACCCGCTGATGTGGAGACCCTTGAGGGAGGAACTCTGAGTTCACCTAAAGTTGAAGTCGCTAGCTCAAATAAAGGGTATGGTCTCTTTTCGCCAGGTCGGAGACTGATTCCAGGGTCTTTAGCCAATGAAGATGAGGCTATCAAGACAGCTGTCAATCGCTTAAACCCTCAACTACAAACGCTGCTGGCGGCAAAGCTGCTGCGGTTGACTCAAAATCAGGGCTCCTCACGGCTGGCTGTCCGAGCCAGTCTGGAAATGGTCGCCCCTGAGGAAGGCGTGCTGCTACAACAGCAAACGGAGCGATCGCTTAATCCCATGCCTGAGTTCCCCTTAGCCACTCTGATTGCAGATAGTGGACAAACCGCTCAACTCTCTGCAGGCAGTCGCATTCGGTTTCGGCTGAGTAATTTTAGCGATCGGCTTCTCTATTTAGCCCTGATTGGTTTTGATAGCGGTGGGCGAGCCGTGGCGTTTTATCCGGATTTCCCGACAGA
>JAKSDM010000290.1 GCA_022360135.1 Pseudanabaenales cyanobacterium
ACTGAAGCACCAGAGACTCCAGAAGCAATTGAAGAGAGTCCAGAAGTGGTTGCCGAAGAGCCTGCTGCTGCGGAGACGACCGAGGTTTCAGTAGTAATTGAAGAGAGTTCAAAAGTTGCGGCTGAAGAGCCTGCTGCTGTGGAAGCGCCTGAGGCTTCAGAAGTAATTGAAGAGAGTCCAGCGGTTGTTGCCGAAACACCTGCTGCTGCGGAGATGACCGAGGCTTCAGAAGTAACTGAAGAGAGTTCAGAAGTTGCGGCTGAAGAGCCTGCTGCTGTGGAGACGATCGAGACTCCAGAAGTAACTGAAGAGAGTTCAACGGTTATTGCCGAAACGCCTGCTGTTGCAGAGACGACTGAGACTCCAGAAGCAATCGAAGAGAGTCCAGCGGTTTCTGCCGAAGAGCCTGCTACTGAAGCACCAGAGACTCCAGAAGCAATTGAAGAGAGTCCAGAAGTGGTTGCTGAAGAGCCTGCTGCTGCGGAAACGACCGAGACTCTAGAAGCAACTGAAGAGAGTTCAGCAGTCGCCGCCGAAGAGCTTGCCTAAGTCGTCACTTCTGAGCTGGAATAATCCGGCATTCTAAAAAATCCTCAGCTCTAGCCTGAGGATTTTAACTTGGAGTATTGACTGGTTAATGCTTTTCCAGTGTCGGCAACTGCACGCTTGAGTTTATCAACTCCTACACAATGACTTCATTTATCTACAAGTCCCTTAATGCAGATTGATTACAGTTCTATAGGATGAGTTGGAGGTTTTGGGATTGGCTGAATGTATTACACTCCTTACAAGACAACTCAACAGTACGTTAGGGGTTAATCGCAACCGATGCAGGGTCATCGTCTCATTCTAGCTCTGGTCAGTACATTCCTAATTGGCCTGGTTGGGGTTGCAGGCTGTAGTTTCCTTCCAAGTCTGGAGAAAGCTGATACTTCTATCTCAATGGTGGAAGAGGACTCCGAATCAGATCAGGATTCAGCGGTTTTACGGTTGCTATATAGCCGCCGCCTGGTCACGCTGAATCCTCATTTGGCAACAGGATATCAGGACTTTGAGGCGGCTCGAATTGTGTATGAGCCGTTAGCGAGCTACAACCAGGACGGTGAGCTTGCGTCGTTTCTGGCAGCCGAAATTCCCACTTTGGAGAATGGCGGGGTGGCGGAAGATGGGCGTTCTGTGACCTGGAAGTTGCGACAGGATGTGCAATGGTCAGATGGTGAACCTTTCACCGCCGAGGATGTTATGTTTACTTATGAGTTCATTAGTAATCCAGAGGTGGCGGCGGCCACCGCGCAGAACTACGAGGTGATTGAGACGGTGGAGGCCGTTGATGATCACACGGTTAAAATCACCTTCAAACGGATCAATCCATCCTGGTCAATTCCATTCACAGGGCAAAGCGGCCTTATCTTACCGCGTCATATTTTTTCAGAATTCAACGGACGCAATGCCCGCAGCGCTCCAGCTAATGTTCAACCGATTGGCGTTGGCCCTTATCAAGTGGTTGAGTTTACCTCAGGTAAGGTGGTGTTTGAACCGAATGAAGGTTACTGGGATAAGTCTCCAGCTTTCAAACAGGTGGAAATCTGGAGCGGAATGGCGCCCTATGCAGCGGCTAGAGCTGTGCTCAAGGCAGGAGAAGCTGACTTTGCTCATAATCTGCAGGTGGAAGCGACAGCTTTAAAGGAACTCGAAACTGCTGGACAGGGGAAGGTGTTGACGACCTTTGGCTCCTACGTTGAACGGATCATGCTCAATCCCACAGATCCGAACAAAGCAACCGGGGATGGTGAGCGTTCCAGCTTAGAGTTTCCCCATCCTTTTCTGAGCGATCGCATCGTCCGCCAAGCCATTAACCTGGCGATTGATCGGGATGCGATCGCCGAGCAACTCTACGGTTTTACTGGTCGTCCCACTGCCCAGCTCCTGGTGGCTCCCGATATCTACGCCTCCCAGAACATTACCTATGAATATAGCCTGAAGAAAGCCGCTGCATTGCTAGAGGAAGCCGATTGGATAGACACCAACAATAATGGCGTGCGAGATAAAGAGGGCGTTGAGATGCAAGTCGTTTTCCAGACTTCCGTCAATCCGGTTCGCCAACGGACCCAGGAGATGGTGCGGGATAGTTTGGGGGCGGTAGGCATTGCAGTTGAGATGAAGCGGGTTAGGGGGGATGACTTCTTCTCGTCTGATCCTAAGCAGACTCAAAGTATCAATCACTTTTACGCTGATCTGCAGGCCTATAACATCGGTAATGTCAGCCCAGACCCCAGCACTTATATGCGTTGGTGGACTTGCAGTGAAATCGCGACTCAGGCGAATAACTGGCAGAAACCCAACAATGCCCGCTATTGCAACCCTGAGTACGATAGCTTGTGGGAAGCCGCCTCCCAGGAACTCGATAGCGAAAAACGGGCCCAGCTATTTCAACAAATGGATGAGCGATTAGCCCAGGATTTCGC
>JAKSDM010000463.1 GCA_022360135.1 Pseudanabaenales cyanobacterium
ATTGAACGCCCAAATTTTGGGAAACGCCTGACTGTTTGGTATCCTGGCTGAGAGTCAAAGCCCAGTCCCAGCAAACAATTCATGGACTTTCCCTACTGTCACTCCAGGCGTACCCCCCAATTACAATGCACCACTGACTTGGGATACGCAATTTTCCGCTACAAAAACTGTCAGCGCACAGTTAATGAACGCACAGTCGGCTCCCCCCCCTATCCTCGATCTATCAAAGAATTGGCAGCCAAAGACTCGGGATTTGAAGCATTAGTTCTGATAATTTTCTTTTTTCACGTGTTCACGTATAGTTTGACTCATCGTTTCCTAACTTTAGTCTTCAAGGATACAATTACAGGGCTCTGGGCTATGTCGCAGAGCTTCTTTGCGTGTCTATTGATATACGCTTCCAATAATTAGGTTTCCCGCCTTGTGGAATATTCCAGTTCTGAGGTTCAATCAATGACATTGTGGCTACACAAAAAGATTTCACAGTATAGTTCAAGTCATATTTCTAATTTGGTTGATCTTTTAATTCAAAGAGCAAAAAAACAACCCCATCAGGTTGCTTATACCTTTCTGCAAGACGGGGAAACCGAAGAAGTCAGGCTCACTTATCAAGAGTTAGACCAGCGGGCGCGAGCGATCGCGGCTTACCTCCAAACATTCTGCCAACCTGAAGATCGGGCTTTACTGTTGCATCCATCAGGTCTAGAGTTCATTGAAGCTCTCTTTGGCTGCTTATATTCAGGGGTAGTTGCAGTGCCCGCTTATCCGCCCCGACGAAATCAGAATATGTCTCGGTTGCAGGCCATTTTGAAAGATGTCCAGGCAACATTTGTATTAACTACTCAATCTTTTTTGAGCAATATAGAAATAAGATTAGCTGAGAATCTAGAGTTAACCGGGCTATATTACATTGCTACAGATATTATTCCGACAGAAAGGTCATCTTCCTGGCAAGAGCCAGAGTTAAACAGCGATTCTTTAGCGTTGCTTCAGTATACTTCAGGCTCGACAGGAGATCCCAAAGGGGTAATGCTGGCTCACGCAAACATTATTCATAACTCTCAAGCAATTAACCAATGTTTTGAGGATACACCCAACAGCCAAGGGGTTTCCTGGTTGCCTCCGTACCATGATATGGGACTTATCGGGGGTATTCTGCAGCCTTTGTACGTCGGCGCGCCCATGGTGTTAATGTCTCCAGTGGACTTTCTACAAAAGCCAATTCGTTGGCTACAGGCTATCTCCCATTACTGCGCCACGACCAGTGGGGGACCTAATTTTGCTTACGATCTTTGTATCAACCGGATCTCTCCCGAGCAAAAAGCAAGGCTAGATTTGAGTTCTTGGAAGGTTGCCTTCAACGGTGCTGAACCAATCCGCGCGGAGACTCTCCAGCGCTTTTCAGAAGCATTTGCTGAATGCGGCTTCCGACCAGCAGCATTCTATCCCTGCTACGGCATGGCGGAAACCACCCTACTCGTTTCTGGCGGTGTTCCCAGCTGTGAACCTGTGGTAAGGCATGTCCAGGCTGAGGCCTTAGCACAGAATCAAATTATACTGCTTGAGACGCCTCAGAAGGGTGCTCGAACTCTGGTGGGCTGCGGCCGCACCGTTGTGGAGCAAGACATCATCATCGTCGAGCCTAACTCACAGGTCCAGTGCCCTCCTGGGCAGGTTGGGGAGATCTGGGTGGCAGGGCGGAATGTAGCTCAAGGCTACTGGAACCGTAAGGCAGAGACCCAGGCCACGTTTGCGGCTTATCTGGCTGACTCGCGGAAAGGACCTTATTTGCGCACTGGTGATTTGGGGTTTCTTGACCCTGAAGGGGAGTTGTTTGTCACCGGACGCTTGAAGGAAGTGATCATTATTCGTGGGCGCAATTTCTACCCTCAAGATATCGAGCAGATTGCCGAAAAGAGTCATCCTGCCTTGCG
>JAKSDM010000369.1 GCA_022360135.1 Pseudanabaenales cyanobacterium
AATTTGTTGCGTGCAACAGGCAAAGCAGTTTTGTCAGCAGGAGAAGTAAGTTTTTCTTACATGCTATCCCAAGCGAAGCAACAGCTAGGTATTGAAGAGCCAGTTATGGTAAAGCCTGCTAAGCCTGCTAAACAAATCTCGGCCAAGCCTGTTGATGGACCTCACCCTGTCACTAGCTGCCCAGATAAGCAAGAAACTGAGTAGCTGCTTGGGTTCGGTTGAGGTATCGCCATTAACGCTAAATAATCCAAATTCTTTTCAACCCCCCGTCATTTTGCCATTAAGTCGTCTCTCTAGGATCTCGCCTTACTTCATACTCATCGGTGGGGCGAGTGTACTATTGCTATTGCGCAGTCCTCAGCAAAGCTTTATGGCTCACGACGAAGGCTACTATGCGCAACAAGCTCGATGGATCTTCGAAACTGGCGATTGGATAACAGTCCCCTGGTGGGGAGAGCCGGTCTACGATCGCACCATCGGCCTCCAATGGTTGATTGCTGCTGCTTACACTCTGTTTGGCGTCAGCGAGGGAGTCGCTCGTTTACCCAGCACCCTGGCTTGTCTGCTGAGTGTCGTTTTAACTTACGAAATCGGTCATCGGTGTATTAACCAGCCGGTGGCATGGCTGGGCGCCGCTATTCTGACAGCCACCCCAATCTGGATACAAGCCGGACGGTTGGCTACTCAGGATATCCCCCTGGTGTTGATTGAGTTACTGGGGATTTGGGCGCTCTTGATGGCTGAGGAACATCGGGGCCAACGACTTTATTGGGGTATTCTAGCCGGGTCTACGGTCGGCTTAGGCTTCCTGATAAAAGGGTTTATGGCGATCTTGCCTGTCATCGCCCTGACGCCTTATCTGATTGGGGACTCTCCCCGCCACCGCCACTTGACTAATCCTGGACTCTATATCGGGGGCTTACTCGGCGCTATTCCGACTGCTATCTGGCTGGAGAAGAGTATGGCGGCATACGGGCTTTTGCCCTTGCAGCAGCTTTTCGGCAAACTGTTTTATCTCTCAGAAACTTCCTATTTTGGGGCTGGCCCCTTCTATTATCTTTGGAACATTCCGGCTAATGCTTTTCCCTGGCCCTTATTCGCTCTAGGGGGTTTGGCGCTGGCCATCAGGGATAAAAGCCAACGGCGTCAGTTGCTGTGGATCGGCTATCCCCTCACCTTGTTGCTTGAATTAAGTCTGTTCAAAACCCGCACCTGGTATTATCCTCTGCAGCTTTTACCATTTAATGCCCTGCTTGCCGCCTTTTGTTTAAATCACCTGACCCAACTTTATGTCGGTAAGCTTAAGACCCGGCGCTGGTTACCCGGACTCTTGAGCTGGGGGCTGGGCGGGTTAGGTAGTGTATTGATCGTGGCGGGGATTGTGGCGGCTGGATTTCCAGAACTCCTATCGCAGTCAGACATTCGCCTCTATGGTTGGCTGGGACTAGCCGGAGGACTTGGCTGGCTGGTTCCTGGGGGGGTTTATCTGCGCGATCGCACCGGTCGCCTACCAAACTCCCCACATCTTTGGCAATTCGGATGGCTGCTGGGACCGTGGTTAGTGGTGGCGACACTCGGCGTCACTGGCCTTTGGGGAAACTACAACTCAGAGGTCAAAACAGCGTTGCAACAGCCGAATATTGCAGCTGTGCTCGATCATCACCCAATCAATTTTGTATTTGAGGACAAAAAAACCTGGGGAGCCAAACAAGATACGGTGCTCCTTACTTTCTACACTCCCCAGTTAGGACAAACATTCCCTACCCTCAGTGAGCTTCCCAGTCAAGCCTATGCTTGGGTGAGTCCTGATGACGCCCACCAGCTTACGCCTGCCTTTCGTTCTGTGGGCGAGGTTAAAAACTGGCGGCTGGTGCAAGTCCCATAAAGAATCCTGAATCACCAGAATGAAGCAGCATGGGAGAATAGAGTTTCTCTATTCCGTCATCTCCATCTCAGTGAACCCACTGCTGATCTGGCTTGACCGATTTTCCGGGGGAAGCGGGGGAAGCGGGAAGGGAAAAATCGACAGAATTTTGAACCTGATTATTTTTGGAGTAATCGCGTCTTAACAGTGATCCAGACTTCAGTTGAGTCTAAGGCGATTGGCTTTAGACAACCCTTTAAAGAGCAGATCAAAACCCATTTTGATCAAATGGCGCCCGAGTTAGACCACTGGAACAATCGCAATCGCTACTACTACCGAGACATTGAGCGGTTGCATCAGTTTTTGGCCCCAACCGGCAGTCGGGTGCTGGAAATTGGCTGTGGCGCTGGGGACCTACTCAGGGCCCTAGCGCCCTCAGTCGGGGTTGGGATCGACTTTTCACCCCCCGTGATCGAAATCGCCCGCCAAAAATATCCCCATCTCCGATTTCACTGCCTGGACGCCGAAACGTTGGACGTGGGCGATCTGGGTCCAGCAGGCATGACCTTTGACTACATCCTGCTATCTGGAGTATTAGGCTATCTGGGGAATATTCAATCTGTCTTGCAACGGCTGCATCCCTTCTGCCATGACAAAACCCGTCTGGTGCTGACCTTCCATAACTACCTTTGGGAACCGGCGCTACGATTGGCCGAAAAGATTGGTCAGCGCCGCCCCCAGCCATCTCAAAATTGGCTTTCAATGGCGGATGTGATCAATTTACTCACCGTTACGGGATATATCCCGCTGAAAAAGGGGCGACGTTTCCTCATACCAAAGCAAATCCCAGGACTGTCCTACCTGATCAACCGCTACCTCGCTCCTCTGCCAGTCATTAAACACCTCTGCTTGACTAATTTTGTTGTCGCCAGACCCCAACCAGCCAGCCAGCCAGCAGTTGGCCGATCGGCTAACTTCAATCCACCGCCCAGTTGCTCCGTTATTATTCCCGCTAGAAACGAAGCCGGTAATATTGAGATGGCGATCGCCCGTTTACCCCAACTCGGCCGCCACACCGAAGTGATTTTCGTTGAAGGACATTCTCAAGACAACACCTGGGCAGCGATTCAACAGGTTATCAATGATTATCGCGGCCCCTTTACCCTCAAAGCCTTTCAGCAATCTGGCACAGGTAAAGCCGACGCCGTACGTCTGGGTTTTGACCAGGCGACCGGCGACATCCTGATGATTTTAGATGCGGATCTGACGGTTCCACCCGAGGACTTACCCCACTTTTACGACGTCATCGCCACTGGCCGCGGTGAATTCATCAATGGCTCCCGCCTGGTCTATCCCCGGTCAAAAACAGCCATGCCCTGGCTGAACACCCTGGCCAATAAGATTTTCGCTCAATTATTTTCCTTCCTTCTCGATCAGCCGCTGAAAGACACCCTCTGCGGCACCAAGGTCCTTTGGCGAAAAGACTATCAGCGGATTGCCGCCGGACGCAGCTATTTTGGCGACTTTGATCCCTTCGGCGACTTTGACCTCCTGTTTGGCGCCGCCAAACTCAATCTTCACCTGGTGGAAGTGCCGATTCGATATCAACCCAGATTCTATGGCCAATCTAACATTGCCCACGTCAAAGAAGGTCTTATTTTAATGCGAATGTGTCTATACGCCTCGCGGAAGCTGAAATTTATTTAGATGAGTCATCCTTGTCCTAATTACAATGGCAACGGCTATAGATCTGTAACTGCCAGTGCTCTGTAGTCAACCATAGCTAGGTAAGCTAGAAATGTTATAGTTGCTTATTTGCGGTTATCGGTGGCGGCATTATGGCTAGTTTTTGCGACCCTTGATAAGGGGCTTATGAAGACTGTTGGAATCACCATCACAGTCAACATTAATAAGTTAGATGTCCAGAACAACACCACGACGCCAAAGACCCCCGACGCCAAATGGGACAATGCTAATTGCGAGAATCCAGCCAGTAGTCGCCACAGCCGAAAAGCCGTGTAGAAAAAGCCAATGGGCACAACGACACTTGGCGCTAGCCAGCGACTGAAAACACGCTCAGAGACAAGTTGCACGGCTAATACCAATAGGTAAGTCCCCCAGAATATCAATGAGAAAGGTTGCTTCCAAGCTTGAAATAATAAAGATATCGGTAACAAAACCCCAGCCACCAAAGCTAACTTGACCCACCACCGCAAGAATTGCCATTGCTGCTCACTAAATCCGATTTCTGCTGTGAAGGGTAACCATTGAGCTTTAACGCCAAACCCATATTCGATAGCTAAATTTGTCGCTACCAGGATAAACAGCGTGATAATCAGTCCATTATTAACTGCCATAAGCTTCTTAACGCAAATTCTCTAGGCTTTTTGGGTTCGGTATTGACCTTTGGATTCATACCAAGAAAATAAAGAAAAATCTTGACAAAGTCAATACAGCTGATTAAGCTGAACTTTATAAATAAAAATCTTTATAAAACAAAAAAAGAGGTCCCTGTTATGACTGTAGAAAGTAAACCAATGGCGT
>JAKSDM010001453.1 GCA_022360135.1 Pseudanabaenales cyanobacterium
TCATCAGAAACTAGAGTTTGGCAAAATTCCGACTCGAGCTGAAATTGCCGCACGCCATTTAGAAAAGCTACAGACCCAGGTTCAAGAAGCGATTGTGGGTGAGCGCATTGCCTCCTTTCTGCCAATTGTGTCTCAGCTGAGCGAAGAGTACGATCCCCGCACGATCGCCGCCGCCGCCCTACAAATGGCTTATGATCAAACCCGCCCAGCTTGGATGCGCTCAGATACTCAACACACCGAAAATGAGTCAAAGGTAGGCGCAAGAGCTTCTAGCTCCGCCCCCAAACCCAAAAAGATCATCAAACGGGTCGGGACATCCTCTACCTCTTTTCAACGAGAGCAAGGTTAAGCCTGACTTGATTCATCGGCAAGCTCGGCCGGCTACTCTTTTAGATCAAAACTTGCGTCCTCTTCTCTACCCCAACTCTACCCTGACTTTTCACCGTATCTTCGGGGAAGACGGAGTGTAGGGTATGGGGAGTGGTAAGTGATAACTTATCCCTCTACCCACATTAAAGTGTGTATTAATTAGCATCCTCCCCTAAGTTAGCTGGAATACAATAAAGGGTAAAGGAAATCTTGATTCCATAGGAGAATGCTTGGGAGGTGGTTGATGGCATGTTGGTTATTCTGACGGACAAACAGCTTCTCTCGACTCAGAAGGTATGCCAAGGTTGCCTCATGGCCAATCGTCAGGGGCAACCGAGGTGGCAGCAAGGAAGGTTGCGCTGTGGTCGACTGCTAGAGAAGCTGGTAGAGGATCAACCAGACCAATATGAGTGTCAGATGGGGTTTCGGGTTGCGAATATTGAGTAAACCATGTTGCATGGCTATGGGTAGAGTTCAACTGCGCTATCCTGAAGATTAATGCACTACTTGACGAACTTATACTACGTTTGGGAGTTTTTAGAATGAATTGGCGAGGGTCGATAACAGTTTCAGACCGGTTTCTTGCTACTCTGCCTTACCTACTGCCTTTGACAATTGCAGTTGGGTATTTTTCAGGACCTTTCTTCTCTCAATTTCCATTTCTGTCCATTTTCTATCAACTAATCTCTCCCTTATTTTTATTTTTGGGCTTCCCATTTGGCCTGATTATCTTCTTTGCCCTGCTCCTCTTAGTGGTGCGGAACCCAAATATCAGCCACTTTATCCGCTTTAACACTATGCAGGCGATCATGTTGGATATCGCCCTGATTATCTGCAGCCTACTTTTACAACTTTTGGGATTTGCTGCGCCTAGCGGATTAATTATGGAAACCCTATTTAACGTAATTTTCTTAGGCGCCGTTGCCGCTGTCGCTTATTCGGCGGCGCAAACCCTAATGGGTCGCTATGCCGAAATACCCACAATTTCTGATGCTGTTCACATGCAGGTGCGTTAGCGGATTTCTATTCAACTGTTTTTTTAGATCGGTTCCTTCAGTTGTCAGATGCAGGATGTCTAGACTGAACAGTGTTTTCCAATGATCCAATGCCCTCAATTTCAACTCGGATGTGATCGCCAACTTGAACCGGACCAACGCCTTCTGGCGTACCTGTCAGCACAACATCACCTGGAAGCAGCGTCATTACCTGGCTAATGTAAGCAACAAGTAAATCGGGATTAAAGACCATTTCATCCAAGCCAGCAGATTGCACTGGTTTGGGGTTGTCATTGAGAAATGTCTGTAGGCGCGCTCCGGGGCTAAGTTCTCGCACAATCCAAGGGCCAAGCGGGCAAAAGGTGTCGAAGCCTTTTGCCCGTGTCCATTGCTGATCATGCTGTTGCAAATCCCTGGCAGTAACATCATTGGCGACGGTATAGCCCCAAATCTTAGATTGCGCCTCCTCAGGAGTACAGTCAACACATCGCTCACCGATGATTAGCGCCAATTCCCCCTCATAATCCACCCGCTGAGATTGCTTCGGATAAAGGATAGAAGAATGGGTTGAAATAATCGATGTTGATGGCTTGAGGAAGATCAGAGGCTCTTGGGGTAGATCGGCGCTCATTTCAGCCGCATGGTTAGCATAATTTCTACCCACCGCCACCACCTTAGACGGGGCGCAGGGAGCAAGCAAATGGTAGCTATTGGGAGATAGCTCCTCATCCGTTATCTGACCTTTTAACCAAGGGGGAGCATCTAGAACCCGAACACTTCGGTCGAGCTGTAGTAGACCGTAATGAAGCTGACCCCCTTGAGATTCCACTCGAACGTAGCGTTGCGCCATATTACCTGTTAAGTTCTTGCTATGATTGTAAGTCCTTGCCTTTAGTCTCAGGACATGGGGTATTAATGAAGTTGTTCTTTGCAAAGCTTACGGCGCCTTCATGGCTTACTCCTCCCAAAATCCTGGCGACAAAGGCCATTTAGTCCAAAAGGAGTTGTTCTAATGGGTCACCAGTACGAAACAATGTATATTCTGCGCCCTGATTTAGGCGATGAAGCCATCGATCAGGCCATTGGCAAGTATCAATCCATTTTGCATGAGCAAGGGGCTGAGATTGTCGAGACTCAACATCGCGGTAAACGTCGCCTCGCTTATGAAATCGACCGACATAGAGAAGGTATTTACATCCAGATGAACTATCAAGGGCCTGGGAGTGTTGTAGCCCAAATGGAGCGAGCGATGCGGTTGAGTGAAGAGGTTATTCGCTATCTAACGGTTAAACAAGAAATACCTAAAGACGCTTCCCCTGTTACAGCCGATGTAGATGGAGCCGATGTCGCATAAGAGTTTGGTTTAGTAGAGCGCTGATTGAGCTGAGTATGCGGCCGTCCAATATAGAAACTTCTTTCATAGTTATATTGCCAAATTTGACCGAATACCAAAGGGATTTTACCCCGACTCATCCCCCTAAGGGCTTAACGAGTGAGAAGTCGCATCAACAGAGATGCGACTTTATTAATCGCCAAAATCTCTATTTCTGGCGTTGCTTAATTGTGGGATGATTTTGAATGAGTTTTCAAAGGTTACAGACCTTAATCCATCCCCTGGATCAGCAACGCCCTATTTTTAATCCAAATGTCAAGGAATATTAACGATCGCCCATTGAGAATTGCAATGATATCGACTAGATCGGTGCCATTTTTGGGGTCAGGTGATACATTGGCAGCACATTGTCGGCTTGGGGCCTTTCAGGGACTCCAAGA
>JAKSDM010001170.1 GCA_022360135.1 Pseudanabaenales cyanobacterium
AACACGGCCAGGGTTTGAACATCCAGATCATTAGTCGGTTCGTCCAAAATCAGCACATTGGGCGCGCTCATCAAGACCTTTAACAGAAACAGGCGCCGCTTTTCGCCGCCGGAGAGTTTGTAAATCGGCGCATACTGTTGATTGGCCGGAAACAAAAATCGCTCTAACATCTGGGAAGCGCTGATCTGGCCGCCATCCGCCGTTTTGACAAAGGCTCCGACTTGTTTGAGGTAGTCGATTACCCGTTGGTTTTGGTTGAGGGCGGATAGCAAGTCATCGGAATGCTGGTCAAAGTAACCGATGTGGATGGTGCCGCCAATTTCAACGACGCCAGCATCCGGTTGAATACGTCCGGTGATGATGTCCATCAAGGTGGATTTTCCCACTCCGTTACCGCCGATGACGCCGATGCGATCGCGGGGGCTAAATTTGTAGGTGAAATCCTGAATCAGGGTGCGCCCGTTGTAGGCTTTGGAGATATTCGTCAGTTCGATCACTTTTTTGCCAATGCGCCGCCCTGGGGTGTCAATCTCGACGTTCCCTTGGGCTTGTTTGAAGCTTTTATCCTGCATTTCGCGGATCCGATCGATCCGCGCCTTTTGCTTGGTGCTGCGGGCTTTAGGTCCCCGTTTCAGCCATTCCAGCTCACGCCGCAGCACCCCTTTATGCTTGTGCTGACTCTTGGCGTCGGCGTCTTCTTCCAGGGCTTTCTTCTCCAGATAATAGGCGTAATTACCGCCGTAGGTGTAAAGGTCGCCCCGATCGATCGCCAAAATCCGGTTGGTGACCCGGTCGAGAAAGTAGCGATCGTGGGTGATCAGCAGAATGGCTCCCCGAAAACGATCCAGATAGCCCTGCAGCCACTCCACAGACTCAGCGTCGAGATGGTTCGTTGGTTCATCCATCAACAGCAGATCCGGGTCGGAGAGCAGCGCCGTCGCCAGGGCTATGCGTTTACGATAGCCGCCGGAAAGATCCCCGACCCTGGATTCAAAGTCTTCAATCCCTAACTTACTGAGGATAATTTTGGCCTTGGTTTCGAGTTCCCAGGCCCCGGCCGATTCCATCTTCTCAGTGATTCTAGCCAGTCGCGCCATCAAGATGTCCAGGTCAGCTCCTTGGGCTTGCGCCACCCGGTGGGATAAGTCTTCATATTCCCGCACCAGCTTCATCTGCTCGCTGCTATCGGTAAAAACCTGGTCTAGAACTGTGCGATCGTCATCCAGATCAGGCTGCTGAGGCAAGTAGACAATCTTTGCCCCCGATTTCACCAGACGCTGCCCGCCGTCGATCGGCTCAATTCCCGCCATCATCTTCAGTAGGGTTGATTTGCCCGAACCATTGACGCCAATCAGCCCCACCTTGTCATTGGCTTCGATACTGAAGCTAGCGTCGCGCAGAATTTCCTTGACGCCAAAGTCTTTTTTAATCGATTGCAGGGTTAAAATGCTCATCTTACTAATTAGAGTCTGAGGCAGGATCAAGTCGGAGTTTCGCATTCGAGGGTCGATCTCAAAGCTGCGCCTGCCACTGAACCGCCAACTATTGAAAGGTCAACGGGAAAAAGCAGAGATTAAGTCAAATCGACACCCTGAGGGTCGGGAATTGTTGATCAAGCCTTCCAATGTAGACTCAATTCGTTGCTTTACTTCAGTCGGGAGAGCATTTAAGTCTTTCTGAGCCACCCTTGCGATAAAAATCTGATAATCAGACACTTAACTCACTTTGCGGCCTCAATTGGCGTCTTGCCTTTTCCCAGGGGATTCGGGGTTCATCTTTCCTAGACTCAACCGCTAAATTGTCACAGATATCTTCCCAGAGTTCGCCATGCTGCTCAAAATCAAGCAGAACAGCAACCTTATCCCCCCGGTCGTTGACCAAGAACTGGAACCCTACAGGTTCATTACATTCCGCCAAAACATCTTCCCAAAACTCGTGATGTTCAATGAGATCAACCAGCGCCGCAATTTTCTTACCCTGATAATCACTCAAAAACTGAACTCCCCTCATCGCTATCATTCCATTCCAAAGTTAGTAATGTATACACACTAATGTATACACACCATATCTTATGCGATCGCCCTTAGCGGATGAGTGCAGTTTGGTCAACAGTGAGTCGCACCTATTTAGAGCGGTTCTCATTTGCATTGACTACACCCTATACCCTGCACCCTATACCCTGCCTTCACTGAGATGTATTCAACACAAGTGAGAATTGCTAAGGACCATTGGTGAGTTTAGTCGGCCCGATCGCCAGCTAGAAGCAAGCTAAAATGAGCAATATTCCTGGCTCAAGCCACTTGAGTTTCGTTGGAGTCCAACATCGCTATGACTCAAGCTATTACGCGATCGCTAACCTTTACAGAGTTCATTGATTTTGAGGATGGTAACGAACTCAATGAATATGAATTAGTCGGCAGTAGGTTAATGCTAATGCCGGAACCAGACGATTGGCATGAAGAAATTTTGGAGTTCTTGTCGTTTATGTTTGAACTCCAGTATCGACGGCAAAAGTTGAACTACTCGGTACGCAAGCGTAATGCCTTGATGATTGATAATGTGCGGGGACGACGACCAGATATGGCCGTGATTGACCGTCCAGCGACCCGCCGGGAGGAGCGCCGACCGGGTATTCGCATGACGCCAAAACTGATCGTGGAGATCGCCTCTGGCAACTGGAGTACAGACCTGGTAGAAAAGCAGGAGGAATACGAGGCCCTACAGACGCCGGAGTATTGGGTCGTGGACTACCGAGGGCGGATTCCAGCAAAGTACTGTCAGCGAGGAAAGGGACCTAAGGTCATTGTGCTAACCCTAAGTGATGGGGTATATCAGAAGGCGGAATATTTAGCAGGTGAGGTGGCGCCTTGCTCCACTTTTCCAAGTTTAGCATTGACGATTGATCAAATCCTTGCAGCTCAGGAGTAGCAAGTTCCCAGATTGAATCCCTACTATTGGAGGTAATACTGTTCGGTTAAGGATCCCCCTTAATCCCCCTTCAAAAACTGCCGTGTACACACAAGTTGGAACCGGAGTCATTTCAGCCCCCTAAATCCCCCAATTCTGGGGGACTTTGAACTCTGATCCCCCCCAGAATTGGGGGGTTAGGGGGGCCAGATCGGTGAATTCGCGATCGGAGTCGAGATCTGTGTACACCGTAGCTTTTGAAGGGGAGTTGGGGGGATCTTCAACAACAACCGGAGCTTATCCGAACAGTAATGCTATTGGAGAGATTTGACAGCGGAGAGCCAGTCGAGGCAGCAACGAATGACTGGTAGGACCAAAAACGGACAGGGTTGTCCTATGAGGTTTGTTGGACTAACCATTCACCGAATTTCCTAACCGCCTGCTGTACCTTTTCAAACACATCCGGCGCCTGCTGAGCCAGTTCTAAAACCCTCTGTCCATGCAGGTTTACGTTATACAGATGACGCGCCAGATGGCGAAAGTGACGATACGCCTCCAAATCTAGCAGCAGCGATCGCTCCCACAGCGGCGGACGCCCCTGGCTACTGGGTTCCGCCATTTGCCGCAGCAGTTGTTCATGCCAGTTTCGACCTTCGGGCAAGCCGCCGTCCAAGGTTACTGCAACCCGTTCCGACAATCGTTCGCAGCCAGAATAGAAATCTTCAATATAGTCTGCTGCTGACGGAATTAAGGCGATTTCAGGAATCGTATCAGCCTGGGCTAGGAGCATATTTAGCGTATTAATCGTGCGCTTAATCTCAGACAGTTCATCGTCAAGCCGGGTTTTTAGAGCCAAGTACGTATTCTTAGGCATGGGTGTCAGCTGTAAGATCAGATCGCGAATTCGCCTATCTGCCTGCTCAATCGCCACCAGATCAAACGGCAGCCAACTGGGTACAATTGCCTCCAAACGGTGGCAAGCCTCCAAAAGCTTCTCTGGCGACATCCCGCGCACAGCCAAATCCAAATCCGAATCATTATGCCAGGGAGTATCTCCTCGCAAAGACCCAAACACAATCACCTCAGCAGCGCCAAAGTCTTGCTTCAATCAGTTCGAGAGCAATGCCGCCTTCTGTGCCATCGTGCTGAATCCAGATTTTGCCGTCTATGATATCTAGATGCAGGACGCAGCTGTAGACGCGGCGTTTGTTTGACCAACCGACATGGACGACTTGATAGCGATCTGAATTTTGGCATTTCACACGTCTACTCATTTGGATCAGTGCTTTGTCGGAATTGAAGGATATCGACGGGTATTTTACGGCCTTTCAGTGTTCTATCAAAATCACTGTCGAAACTAATAATCGTCAGGTTGAAATACTCGGCCACAACATACTGATAGGCATCGTCGTAGTCTAGTCGCTGACTTTCCATGCTCGTTAAGACAGAAGACAAATCCCCAGGCTGTAAGGTCAGCAATCCTACAGAACCGTCTATAAAGGTGTCTTGCAAGAACTGATTGAAGGCGATGTAAAGCTTACGTCGAGTTAAAGCCAGGGCAATAGAGTGTAAAGTGAAGTCTGTCATCATCAGTTGATCAGATGGAATGGCTGACAAGAATTCTCCAACTACGTCAGACTGTTGCTGCTCTAACAGTCGCTCCAGCCAGATATTAGTGTCAATCAGATACACAGTTACTCCATTGTTCAACGACTTCTTGTTGCAAACTTAGAGAAGTGTACTGATCGCGGTAGTCTCTCATTGCGCCTGCCCAGGTCTGTTTGAGGGGTTTTGCAGCCTTTTGCCTATGATGCTTTACCAGGGTTTGGGCAAGCACAATTACTTGCTGTTGTAAGTGGGGAGGTAGGTCTTCAAGTTGTTTGAATACAGGATGCATGATGATATTTAGAGCCTATGTGCAAATTTAGCTTACTGAAGACAGCTTATCCTACGGCAAATTCGGTGAACTGGCGTTTGAAGGGCGAGTGGAAGGCAAGGACAATGTCGTGCTTGGGAATGCCGCGATCGCACAGTTCTAAGGCGATACCCCCTTCTGTCCCATCGTGCTGAATCCAAATTTTGCCGTCTTTGATATCTAGGTGCAAGACGCAACCGTAAACGCGGCGTTTGTTTGACCAACCGACATGGACAACTTGGTA
>JAKSDM010000715.1 GCA_022360135.1 Pseudanabaenales cyanobacterium
GGACTGGCGTAGACGGCGTCAATATGAATTCCCTTCAGGGCGTCGCCGACCCGACCAGCGTCAAGTCGTCCCTTTTCAATTAAAACCGCCTCGTCGGAACTACCCTGGTAACGTCCCTGTTGGTTGAACGTGCTGCGGCCATGACGAACCAGAATAACGCGAGTGCAAGGGATTTTGGATTTTGGATTGGGGAGTTTAGCTGGGTTGAGTTTTGCAGAATCTTGGGTGTCCCAAAAGCGTAAAACGTCTCCGGAGGAGAAAGTTTGCGTTTCGACTTCTAACTCCCTTGATTCCTCCAAATTCCTTAATTCCCTAGATTCCATTAACTGCCTCAACTTCCTAGACACCATCAATCCCTTTGACTCCCCTATCCCCTTTTCCTTCCCTAGACCCTTTTGACTATCCGTTCACCCCAACCAAGAGATCCTTTTCTTTGTCTTCTTTTTTTAAGTTTAAGGTCTCTTTTTTCTGATTCAGAATGCGCGTTTTTTGACGCATATAGCGCTTATAGACATACTGGTTAAGCTTTCTTTCTAGAAAAATCAAGAGCTTCTCTAGCCAGGCATTGCCCTGGCCGAACGTTAGGCGGCGAACTAGCGGTTGTATCAACAATTCATGTCGTCGGGCCCCAATTCCCTGGTAACGCTTTTGAAAGTACTTATCCTCAGCCAGCTGCCACTTGTCGCGCAAGCGATGCAAGCTGGCTAAATCCCAGGCGTCACTCCAGCGCAACATAAAGTAAGGAAGGTCGGACCATTCAAAGTCAGGTATTTGCAGATACCCAAACCAGGCAGCAAGACCTGTTTTATTCGTGCCTATGCCCAAAGTATCTGTGGTTACAATCGATTCTCGTTCACTGTAAATGCCACCGCCTGCTTGAGTCACCATAAAGCAAAAGTCGATGTGTTCCCGTGTAGCCAGCATTTCTTCATCTAACAGCCCCGTCTTCTCAAAAATTTCTGTCCGCGCCAACATACAGTGGAACTCCACATAGTCACACTTTATTCTATGGAGCTGGTCAGGAACATCGGCCACCGCTCTGCCGGTCAAATAGGCCTTCTGGCGAATGCGTCGTCTAGTCTTGCCATTTTTTACTTCGGTTAGAATGTAAGACTGCCCGCCCGCATTGTGAATCACTTGATGGGCAGGCTGACCGATACAAGTGAGCGGGCCGACAACTGTCGCCTCTGTCTCCTCAGCAGTCTCCACCAATTTTTTGAGCCAGCCTCGCTTGACCACAACGTCATTCTCAAAGAAGACAACATATTTAGTCTTGGCGTGGTTAAGGACATAACGCAGGCCAACATTTCTGGCCTGGTTAGGGGAAATGTAATAGTCAGTATGAAGCAATTTAAAGGACTTTTCCTGAGCTTTTTCCTTCAGATAGCGCTGAATAGGAGCAGGTGAACAAACATCGACATAAACCAGCTCAAAGGGATAGTCTGTGTCATCATAAAGGCTTTCGAGAGACTCACGAGCGTAGCTGAAACGTTCCCGTGGTCCCACAATAATGGTAACTGGCGGCTTTTCCATCATAACTGTTGTCATTGCTTAAACTCCTGATGACAATTTTGTTTTCACTGGATCGAATCGTCTGGCGTAAACCAAAGGGATTAAGCCGCCATCGCCTCACTGTAAAGAAGCGCTTTTAAGCATAAGGAAGATTTTTGCGCCCCTTGTAAGTCGAACCTGTGAAGGACTGCTTTTTGATGAGTACAGGTAATAATTTTTTCGGCTAAACGGTCAGGAACCAATTCATCAGGATGGAGAATATTAACAACTCCTAGGCGCTCTAGCTTTTCAGACCGGAGGGTTTGCTCTCCTGTTTGGTGTTCTGAAGATGACGGAAAAACCAGAGAGCGGACCCCTGTTCTAAGAATATTCATGGTTGTGTTGTAACCCGCCAAACTAACGGAAAGCTCTGCTTGGGTCATGTAGTCAATCAAATGTGAAGTGTATCGGCGGAGCGTGAGATTGCCGCCTACCGCCATCGTTTGCAATTGCAGAAACTCTGCTTCCGCCATAAAGGGGCCAGCGAACGCATGAATTTTATGAGGCAGAGCTGTTTCCAGAATTGGGCTGGTTTCCACAAGGGTCCTCAGAAGTTGATACCCATGCCTGCCGCCCCCCACACTGGCGACAATCATGGGGGCTTCTTGGCTTAGACCCACCAAATCCTCATCTGTAGGGGCGATATCTTCGGGCGGCGACTGGGCGACATATCCGGTGTAATACACTTCACAGTTGAGGTCTTTCACCTTAGGAAAGCACTCTTCCAACTTCTGTATTTGTGGATCGGCATGGAACAGAACCAAATCGTAATATTGATTGATCAAGTTACAGACTTTTTCTTGCCTTTTTGCCCGCGATCGCGCCGTCATTGGCTGCGTCATGATCAAATCCCTCAGACTGCAGATAACCTTGACCGAACGCTCTGACGACTTCACACGCTCGAGCAGTGGCATCAACTCAAACATCAGCTTATGTTTGCTGAATGGAAAACATTCAGTAATTAAACAGTCAGGCTCAAACTGATCGAAATGCTTGAGGAGAATGTTTTTGCGATTTTCTTTAATCGTCTCAATACTCTGAGAGTTGTCTACTGGCTTGAGTTCGCTACCCTCTTCCCAAACTGCGGGGAGATGAATCACTTTAGCAGTTGGCGGAAGTTCAAACCCGGGTACAACCTGCCCACCACTAATGAAACAAACTTCAAAGTCTTTAACCAGGCTCCGAATAATTTCTGCACTCCGCACTAGGTGACCCATACCGGCTAGATATTGGCAGTAGAACATAATCTTTTTCATCAACCTTTATCTCCCCAGATTGAAAGTTTGATTAGAAAAACAGGATTAGGACCCGACTCAAAGCAACTTGGGTCAGCTGAGAAGAAATCAGATCCTAATCCTGAGAGCCGCTTGCAACTGGTGCTTATTAGAGCGTCTCAATTTTGTGTAAGCCTTCCATGAAGCTTAGATGAGAAGCATTTCATGAAAAACATTCATTATGAAACAGCCGCAATGACGCCTGGGTCGGATGGTTTTGGCGAACTCTTCAGACAGCGGACCAGATTTTCTCGTTCCTCAGCTGAGAGTAACGCGTCTCCCGCTCTAGCATTGATGGCTGCTTGTTCCGGGGATTTAGCCCCAGGAATGGCCACAGGTTGTACAGGATGTGATATCACATAGCGCAACGCCGCCGTAGTCATTTCTTCTCCAGGCTTCGCCGCTTGTTTGAGCCGCTCAACTTTAGCAATTTGACGCTCAAACTTCTGCTGTTGATTTTCCTCTTCATGCCAACGGGAGCGAATCGAGTCGGTAAACACCGTACTAGACGAATATTGGCCTGACAGCAGCCCCTTAGCGAGCGGACCCCTTATCAAGACAGCAATCCCATGTTCTTCACAGTAAGGCAGGATATGGGACTCAGGGTCGCGCTTTAAGAGGGAATAGTCCACCTCCACCACGCGACAGGTATTATTGACATTAAATCGTTTCAGCACCTCAAACTTCTTAGTGGACAGGCCGTAAACTCGGATATGGCCTTGTTCTTTAAGTTGCTCAAAAGCTTCAAGATAAATCGTAGGATCTTCAATATCGCCCTCATGACAGAGCATGACATCAATCCAGTCGGTGCGTAGTCGATAGAGGCAAGCGTGGGCGCAGAGTCGGACAATATCGGTTGAGATCTTGGGGATTGTTTTACCCGCGCGCCGCCCCCAACTGCCAATTTTGGACACAATGTAGGTTTGGTGGCGGATGCCCATCAGCGCCCGTCCCAGACGCTGTTCAGACAATCCTGGGGGAATGCCGTACCCCTCAGCGGTGTCAAATAGATTGACGCCGTTGTCTAAGGCGCTGTGGATGGTAGCCAAGGCGGCTGTCTCGTCTATTTCGCCCCATTGATTACCGATGTTCCAGGTGCCCATGCCTATGGCTGAGACCTTCCAACCGGTTTGCCCAAATTCTCGGTATAGCATGGCGTTTTCCCTTCTAGACTAGATAGATAAACCTGCGCGAAAACAAAACTTATCTGGCGACCGCAGCGATCGCCTTTTCGACAAAGGGGGGCGGGGAATTTTTCAGGCAGCGGATCAAATCCTCTCGCTCTTCAGCAGACAGTAGCCTTTTTCCGACTCTGGCGTTGGCGGCGGCTTGGGCAGGAGATTTAGCGCCTGGTATCGCGACAGGCTGAACCGGATGTGAGGTGACAAAGCGCAGAGCCGCCGTGATCATCTCTTCTCCAGGTTGGAGCATGGTTTTGAGCCGTTCGACCTTAGCCAGCTTACGCGCCAGTTTCTCTCTGGCAGGTTTACTGGCGTACCATTCAGAGCGAACGGTATCGGTAAAGATCGTATCAGATGAATAGGCGCCTGACAGTAGCCCTTTGTAGAGCGGACTGCGCACTAACACTGCAATCCCATGTTCCTGGCAATAGGGTAGGAACTTAGATTCAGCCCCACGATTCAACAGTGAGTAATCCACCTCGACCACGCCACAGGTATGGTTCGCATTGAATCGCTTGAGCACTTCAAGTCTATCGGTTGATATCCCATAGGTCCGGATATAACCCTGTTTCTGCAGGTGTTCAAAGGCTTCAAGGTAAACGCTGGGATCCTCGATTTTGCCCTCATGACACAGCATGACGTCAATCCAGTCTGTGCGTAATCGATAGAGTGAGGCATGGGTGCATAGGCGAACCATATCTACCGTGGTCATCGGTACGGTTTGACCCGATCGCCTACCCCAGCGGCCAATTTTGCTCACCACATGGACTTGATGACGGATACCTACCAGGGCTTTTCCCAATCGCTCTTCGGACAAACCTGCTGGCATACCATACGACTCAGCCGTGTCAAACAGATTGACGCCATTGTCAAAGGCGCTGCGGACAGTCGCCAAGGCGATCGCCTCGTCCACTTTTCCCCATTGATTGCCAATATTCCAGGCGCCCATTCCGATAGTTGACACC
>JAKSDM010000730.1 GCA_022360135.1 Pseudanabaenales cyanobacterium
ATGGCATTGTCTATGAGGGACATCCCAATCTGAAACGATTGCTGATGCCCGAAGACTGGGTCGGTTGGCCCCTCCGCAAGGACTACATCTCACCCGATTTCTATGAACTGCAAGATGCATATTAAGGGCTTGCGTATAAATGATGTACCGATGTAGGGGCGAAGCATTCGACAGATAAATTCCCAAACATCATGTGGATTTTTTATCGAATGCTTCGTCTCTACCAATCAGTGACGAGACTTTTCAAAAATGTCCCAACTTCCGTCTATGGGACATTATTTTTTTTAACGGCAAATCCCTTAAGGGATTTTCTGATAAAGAATGTCCCAATTGAAACCCCGTTAGAAGCCCCATCAGAGGCGCACAGCCATTTGTCCCTGATGAAATATCCTGACCAGAAACCTGGTTTATCGCGAGGGCGGGTGATTTGCGGTGATTAGACGGCATGGGGCTGGGAGAAGCTGGGATCTGGCGACAAACGCTATTTAACGGCAAAGGGCTACCAATATGGCAACGACTCTAGCACCTCTGGGGTAAAGGGGTTTTCGCCCCGTTCTAGGGCCTCAATCCAGGCTTGGCGCTGGGCTTTAGAGTCTTCTTCAGAGGTCCATGCGACAAAGACTTTGAAGTCGGCAATGGCCCCTTGGGTGTCGCCAGTGAGGGCGCGAGCTAAGCCACGACTGTCGATAATATCGCCATTTTGGGGATTTAGCGCAATGGCTTTTTCGCAGGCAAATATGACTTTTTCTGCCTGGTTGTAAAGGCTGCCATGCCAACATAGAAAATTCCAGTCCCATACTGAAATACCCTCCCCAAGACCAACGGTTTCTGCTTGAAGATAGGCTTGCACTGCACCTTCCACATCACCATTGTTAACCAACTTACGTCCTTTATCTACATAGGCTTCTACCGCCAGTTCCTTGGCCCGAATTTCTGGATCGAAATCAAGCTTAGGATCTAGCTTTTGGGCTTCAGCGAACATCGCCGCCGCCTCAGAAATTGCGCCTTCTTGAGCTAGGTTTTCTCCTTCGGTAAACAGATTGTGCGCATCTGCAACGTCTCTAGCCCTTCTCCGGGGGTCAAATTCAAGCTTGTTATCCCAAACAATAGCCTGCTGCAGAAGATTTATTCCCTGTTTAGTTTTGCTTTGGCGGACTAGATCTTCACCCTTGGTAACTAGCAGTGGGGCTGCCGCAACGGTTAGCGACGGGTCATGTTCCTGACACACCTCCAACTCCATCAGCAGCTCTGGCGACTGCTTGACAAAATAGGCGCCCAGCCAATTACAGCCCCTTGAAATCAAGTCTTCTAGCTGAAAGTTCCACAGCTTCACCGTTTTGTCTTCACTGGCGCTGGCAATTGTTTCCCCATCTGGACTGAAGGCCACACTCACGACCCAACCGCGATGGCCTCGGAGGGTCTGCAATGCTTCGCCATCTTTGCTCCACAGCTTCACCGTGTTATCTTCACTGGCGCTGGCAATTGCTTCCCCGTCCGGACTAAACGCCACACTCCAGACCTCAGCACTATGGCCTCGGAGGGTCTGCAATGCTTCACCGGCTTTGCTCCACAGCTTCACCGTTCTGTCAACACTAGCACTGGCAATTGTTTCCCCATCCGGACTAAACGCCACACTCCAGACCGGAGCACTGTGGCCTTGGAGGGTCTGCAATTCTTCACCGTCTTTGGCCCACAGTTTCACCGTGTTGTCATCACTGGCGCTGGCGATTGTTTCCCCGTCCGGGCTGAACGTCACACTCCTGACCCAATCCCGATGACCTTGGAAGGTCTGCAATTCTTCACCATCTTTGGTCCACAGTTTCACCGTGTTATCTTCACTGGCGCTGGCAATTGTTTCTCCGTCCGGACTGAAGATCACACTCCTGACCGGAGTACGATGGCCTTGGAAGGTCTGCAATGCTTCACCATCTTTGCTCCACAGCTTCACCGTGTTGTCTTTACTGGCGCTGGCAATTGTTTCCCCATCCGGACTAAAGGCCACACCCTCGACCCAACCGCGATGGCCTCGAAGAGTCTGCAATGCTTCACCATCTTTACTCCACAGCTTTACCGTGTTGTCATCACTGGCGCTGGCTATTGTTTCCCCATCCGGACTGAATGCCACACCCCCGACCAAATCGTTATGGCCTCGGAGGGTCTGCAATGCTTCACTATCTTTGCTCCACAGCTTTACCGTGTTGTCTCCACTGGCGCTGGCGATTGTCTCCCCGTCCGGACTGAAGGCCACATCCCCGACCCACCAACCGCTATGGCCTCGGAGGGTCTGCAATGCTTCACCATCTTTGCTCCATAGCTTCACTGTGTCGTCTTCACTGGCGCTGGCGATTGTCTCCCCGTCCGGACTGAATGTCACACTCAAGACCTCATTGCTATGGCCTTGGAGGGTCTGCAATGCTTCACCATCTTTGCTCCACAGCTTTACCGTGTTGTCTCCACTGGCGCTGGCGATGGTCTCCCCATCTGGACTGAATGTCACACCCCCGACCCAATCGCTATGGCCTCGGAGGGTCTGCAATGCTTCACCATCTTTGCTCCACAGCTTCACTGTGTTGTCTTCACTGGCGCTGGCGATGGTCTCCCTGTCCGGACTGAACGCCACACTCATGACCGGAGCGCGATGGCCTTGGAGGGTCTGCAATACTTCACCATCTTTGCTCCACAGCTTCACCGTGGAGTCATCACTGGCGCTGGCGATTGTCTTCCCGTCCGGACTGAAGGCCACATCCTCGACCAAATCGTTATGGCCTCGGAGGGTCTGCAATGCTTCACCATCTTTGCTCCACAGCTTCACCGTGTTGTCTCCACTGGCGCTGGCGATTGTTTCTCCGTCCGGACTGAACGCCACATTCAAGACCTCAGCGCTATGGCCTCGGAGGGTCTGCAATTCTTCACCGTCTTTACTCCACAACTTCACCGTGTAATCTTCACTGGCGCTGGCGATTGTTTCCCCATCTGGACTAAACGCCACACTCCAGACTGGAGCACTGTGGCCAATCAAGCGTCCTGGATCCTTAACACCAAACATCACCTCTCGAATTGAAGATATGGCCCGAAATCGAGTAGCTGGCTCAAGGCGCCTGGCGTTTTTTCCTTTTAAGGCTTGTGCAGTCCGCATTGCTTGGGTAACCGCTGCTTCCTCTAACCCAGCCTCCAAGTAAGCTTCCATCTTCAAGCTTTCGGCTAGAAACTGAGCATTCACCTTGTCTTTAAGTGCTTGCTGTTGCTGCACCCAAATCAACGCCACTACCCCAATCGCCAA
>JAKSDM010000756.1 GCA_022360135.1 Pseudanabaenales cyanobacterium
AAATTAAATTAAGAACTTCTTAAATGCTGTAGAGTTATGAGATTCTGACTATATCTTGGAGTCCAAGATACCTCCTAACTGCGTCTCCAGCCCCATCTAGCTTCCTATGTCGGTGTTTTTAGGGTGGGGCTGCTACTTTTTAGATGCGCCGATTGACTGCGGGTTATTTCTACTGAAATTTCGCCGCTAAAGTCTGGAATCGGGGCGGCTAACTTTGAAAGCTTGACCTGGACTTGGCTAAGGCGATGATCGGTTTGTAGGGCGGCTTGAGCGATCGCACTGGCCAGTTTCTCAATCAGCGCAAATTTCTCGGTTTTAATGATCTGCTGGGTGGTGTTAATGACGCCACGGTAGTCATAGGTGTCAGTGAGGCGATCGCTCTCTCCGGCTTGGGAGAGGTCTAACCACAGGATTAAATTCACCTCAAACCATTGCCCTAATACTTGTTCTTCGGGCAATACGCCGGTATAGCCATAGGCGCGAATTCCCGTCAGTTGAATGCTATCCATACCTAGTCTAAGCGACTCCATATCCCGCGCCTGCTTAACTGCATCATGAAAAAGGTCTTTCGCAGCCATTGTTTCCTTAGGAAGATTCACAGCGCCCACCATCTTGAAAGGACTTGGCAGGATTGGTGGGCATCCGCACCTTAATTATTCAGTGCGAAAGTTGATCCGAATGGTTAATGCCCACCCTACTAAGCTCCCCCATCTCCCCCATTTCCCCCTCTCCCCCTCTCCCCCTCTCCCCCTCTCCCCCATCCCCCTTCATCCACTAACTCCCCTTCCCCTCTGGAAGAACAAACTTCAGAGTAATCCCGCCGGTATTGCCCAATTTACCGCCATTACCCACCAGACTCACTTGACCTTCGGCGTTAATTTCAACCGAGAGTTCAACTTCATTGAGTTGCAAGCCAGTTTGGGTCGTGGCCTGGTCAAACAGGTCGTTGACGATCGCCAGCATTCCTTCCATTTGGGCTTTGAGGGCTTTAGCGTCGAGGGGAACGCGCTGCCGTTTAGCAACAGTTTTAATGGCTTCAATTCCTCGGCTGGAGCTAAATCCACCGCCGCGATCGACGACCGATCGACGGCCTTCGATTTCAACGGGGTCTTCAACCTCCTCAGTTTCTGCGACGATCCAGAGCGTGTTTTCGTCGGCCATTGGGGCAAGGCTCCTCTCGGTAGGGAAACAGGAGGTGCAGCTAACCTTTCAGCAAAGCTTACCAACTATCTGCACCGAGTTCATTTTAGGATTTTTCTTCTCTGGTTCCCAGTCTCCGGCTGGGAACTCTAGAGAGGCTCCGCCTCTAAAAAATTATGGGTCGCTCACGCTACCTATAGACGAATGGCACTGAAATAAGTCATGTGGGCAATGCCCACCCTACAGAATATCAGGGCTTTTAGCGATTTATAAACTCTTATTTCAGTGCCATTCCCCTTTGAACAGCGCAATCCACTTTAGTAGAATGGCCCTGAAATATTGCGCGTGGGCGATGTCCACCCTACGACTACGACTAATAGGTAGTTAAGCTCTCCACTCTGATTCAGGAATATCAGCATTAACAAAAATATTTCTGAGAGTACCAAGAGGCAACTGCCGACCTTGATGATAGGGTACGACAACTTGGAGGTTCCGCTCAAAATTCCGCCATTTTCGGTGACTTCCCTTTTGTCCAATTAGCTGAAATCCATATTTCTTCAGAATTTTCTCAACTTGTTTTGCATCCATTCGGCGAATACGTTCGCCCATCAGACTATAACCTCACAGGTAATAGCGCCAGATTGAAGTTCGATGGGAGCAGGTTCAAGATAAAGCGCAATCGCTTCTTGAATGTTTTCGAGAGCTTCAGCTTGGTTTTTCCCACAGGAAGTGCAGCCAGGAAGCTCAGGACACCAAACGGCCCAGTCATTTGTCTCTGGATCTGGCTCTAGAATTACACGCCACTTCATACTGAACGCAATTAGCCTCCCAATACATTTGCGTAGAGATCTCTGAGTTCAAGGGTAACGGATAGAGAGGATAGCATTACCTTAGCGTCTATCCCACTGTATTCTGTGAACAGCCATTGATGTTCAGACTGCTTCACAAATTGCTCTACATAGTATCTGTCCTGGGCAATCAGCAAATATTCCTGCAATGTTGGAAGGGTTCGATACGCCTCGAACTTGTCGCCTCGGTCGTAGCTTTGGGTTGAGTCTGACAACACCTCTGCGATCAACAGTGGATTGGTGACGGTATCTTTGCGGCCTGGTTTAAGGTCTACCGGATCTGCGATCGCCATTACATCTGGATAGGTATAAAGGTCTACTGCAGAAATCCAAAGTCGCTGATCGGTGACAAAGACGCTGTAGGGCTCGCCTCGCAAGCCAAACCACAACAACGCATTCAACGCACTCGCAATTTTATTATGTTCAGGCGTCCCCCCAGTCATGGGCGCAATTTCCCCATTGCGGTATTCACTGCGAGTGTCAGACTGCACTTCCAGCGCCAAATATTCTTCTGCAGTGTAGGTTGCCAGTTGGCTAGCGGCGATCGTCATGGTCTACATTATCTTCAGCACATCATCCTAAGCACATCAAATTCTGCACGGCTGAGGCGATCGCCGTTTTCTAACAGGGTTGCTTTGTCAGACTGTAGGGCAACCATTGACCGGACAGTTAGGTAGGGTGGGTAAAAGCCTCACAGATGTCTCTGGGTAGACCGTAGAAGATTCACATTGCCCACCATCATGGCAGAACTGGTGGGTATCCGTTCTCTACCGTTCGCCACCACACTTGATGTAGCGGCGTAAAATTGAATTGATTAAAGCTTGGTATTCTCCACCTTGAGTTTGCAACCATTTCAGAATGTCCGGATCGATTTGGACTAGTTGCTGGGCT
>JAKSDM010000177.1 GCA_022360135.1 Pseudanabaenales cyanobacterium
GAGAGTCAAATCCGACTAATCTTACACCCCATTGCAACCAAACTCAAAGCCGCATTAGGCTCAAAAAGGACGATTGAGCAACATCTCCAACACATCCTGATGCAACTGCGCCCTCACAGCCTCTCTCCAAACGACAAAGCCGATCATGACACACAACCAACCCCGAATGACGCCCTCCCATCCCCTATTCCCTATTCTCTGCTCCCTACTTCAGGCTATGCGGCTGGCAATCTGATTAACCTCTTTAATCACTTGCAACTTGATCTAACAGGTTATGACTTTTCCCATCTAAAGATTAGGCAAGCTAACTTCCAGGGAATAAACTTGCATCGCGCTAATTTTTCCCATTCAGATTTGGCTAAGTCTATTTTTACTCAGACATTTGGGAGCATTCAGTCAGTCTCTTTCAATCCCAATGGAAAATGGTTGGCGGCGGGTGACGCCAATGGCGCGGTTCACCTTTGGCAGATGGCGGATGGCCAACCCTTTTTAACCCTTCAAGGACACACCAGCCGAGTGTGGTCAGTGGCTTTCAGTCCAAATGGTCAGCTTTTGGCCAGTGGCGGCGCTGACCATGCAGTGAAGCTTTGGCGGATTGAGGAGGGACATGGTTGCGAAACCTTGTTAGGACACACTGGCACGGTGCGGTCAATCGCTTTCAGCGCCGCTGGCCGAATCCTGGCCAGCGGCGCTGATGACTACACCGTAAAGCTCTGGGATGTACAACAGGGAACGTGTCTGAAAACCTTATCAGGTCATAGCAATTTGGTCTGGTCGGTGGCTTTCAGTCCGGATGGGCAAACGCTGGCCAGTGGTAGCGCCGACCAAACGGTAAGGCTTTGGAATATCCAGCAGGATTATTGCTGCGAAACTCTTTTGGAATGCGCCGAACCAATACGGTCAGTTGCTTTCAGCATTGATGGCCAAATCTTGGCTAGTGGCGGTGATGGCCACAGCGTAAAGCTTTGGGATGTGCAACAAGGAACCTGTCTTAAAACCTTATCGGGTCATACCTATTGGGTCTGGTCAGTGGCTTTCAGCCCAGATGGCCAAATCTTAGCCAGTGGTAGCGCCGATCAAACTGTGAGGCTCTGGGATGTGCGGACGGGAACCTGTCTTAAAACCTTATCGGGTCATACCTATTGGGTCTGGTCAGTGGCTTTTAGCCCGGATGGTCAAACCTTAGCCAGCGGCAGTGGCGACCTAACCGTAAGGCTTTGGAATGTTAATCCGGGGCAATGCCTCAAAACTCTATTGGGATACGCCAATAGGATACAGACAGTCGCTTTCAGCCCCGATAGCCAACTGTTGGCCAGTGGCGGCGGAGACCAGGCGGTGAAGCTCTGGCAGGTGAAGACGGGGCGGTGTCTGAAAACATTTTTAGGTCACACCGATAGGGTGCTATCAGTCGCTTTCAGCCCTGATCATCAACTGTTGGCCAGTGGCGGCGGAGACCAGGCGGTGAAGCTCTGGCAGGTGAAGACGGGGCGGTGTCTGAAAACATTTTTAGGTCACACCAACGAGATCTGGTCAGTGGCTTTTAGTCCGGATGGTCAAACCCTAGCCAGCGGCAGCGATGACGGAACGGTTCGACTTTGGCGGATTCGAAGCGATTTGCGCCGCCGTGTTTTGTCGAGTCACAACGGTCTTATCCGCTCAGTCGCGTTTAGCCCCGATGGCCACATCCTGGCCAGCAGCAGCGGCGACCGCACGATAAAACTCTGGGATGTCACGAGCGGCCTGTGCTTGAAAACGCTTTTAGGCCATGCTAACGAGATCTGGTCAGTGGCTTTCAGCCCCGACGGCCACATCCTGGCCAGCGGCAGCGCCGACCAAACGATAAAGCTCTGGGATGTCACGAGGGGTCTGTGCCTGAACACGCTACATGAGCATACCCATCCCATCTGGTCAGTCGCCTTTAATGCCGATGGCCGCCTGCTTGTGACTGGCAGTTTCGACCATACCGTGAAGCTATGGGATGTCCACACTGGCCAGTGCTCGAAAACTTTATGCGGACATACCAATGGCGTTTGGTCAGTTGCCTTCAACCCTACCAGTCAACGGCTCGTCAGTGGTAGCGAAGATGAAACCATCAAGCTATGGGACGTTAAGACGGGTGAATGTCTCCAGACCCTCAGCGCCGAACGCCCCTATGAGGGGATGAATATTACCGCAGTGACGGGTTTGACGGCGGCGCAGAAGGCTACGCTTAAAGTGTTGGGCGCTATAGACTGAAGTTCCCCCTTGACAAAAACTGGGAACCTGTGCGGGCAGAGGAATAGGACGAAACTAGGGAGCCTATTTACTGGCTACATTACAAGGTCACTCCAAGCAAATCTAAGGCTTTCTGCTGTAGTCGAGTGGGTCGTGTCAGCTTGTCAAAAATCGCCTTTGCCCCTGGCAAATGAGACTCGATTCGATTCTTCGCGATCGTGGCTAAATCTGTCAAGAGGGTCTGGAAACTATGGACGGGTAAATCATCCTGGGTGCGTTTTCTTTGGGTCTTTAACTGGGCGCTCTCAGAGCGTTTGGCGGGGGAAACCACAGACTCTCGCTGCGCTTGGGCGATCTCAGGCTCTTCATCATC
>JAKSDM010001795.1 GCA_022360135.1 Pseudanabaenales cyanobacterium
GTTTGATGGCATTTAGAAAGTTAATCGGATAGGCTTCTTGCATCAGAATGATGAAACTGTGGCCAGCCGCGATCGCCTTCGCATTCTTCACTGCCGTTGCCTGTAATGCTTCATCATTACCCACCACCCGAATCAAGCAGGGTCCCGAAGCTTCACAGAAGGCAATGCCGAATTTGACTTGAGCCGAGGTTCCCACCATGATTTCATAGAGGTCCTCAACGGTTTTGATAAAGTGGGTTTGCCCCAGAATGAGATTACTGCCTGCGGGAATTTCTAAGGCCACCGATTTCAATTCCATAATTAATCCCCTCAGTCTGTTTCAATCTCTCAAAGTACTCTAATCTGGAAAAGTTTCAAACCCAGGCGTTGATACATCGGAAAACTTGCCCCCGCGTCGCCAAGGCTTCAATCATCCCCTCAAGTACGCAAATCGTCTGATTCAACCATCTGTATCGCTGGTCTCCCGATTCAAAGATTACAGTCGGGAGTTGCCGCCCTTGGGCCTTTATTTGTAGGCTAATCCCTAAAGGAGGCTGATGTCACAGGCCGCCACTCAACCTCTACAGCCCTCTTTCATGAGTTCCCACTGCCGGACAAGCGCGCTTTCACATCAGCGGCAAAATCCTCATACCGTCTCAAAGAAGTGACTTCAACTTGGACATGTTGACCCAACTTTTTCATGATCGGTAAATCAAACAGAATCTGATCAAGGGTGTCAGGGGAGGGCGTATCCAAAATTGCAATTATCCGTCGCCTGCCAACACACTTCCATAAATCTACAACAACGCCTGCTTGCTTAGCCCCAAGAGCGGCATCTGCTTCCTCAGCCCAGATCGCCAGGAAGTCTTGCTGAGACATACCAGCTGGGTATTCTACGTGAAAATCCAAGTGAAATAGCATCGTGATCAATTTCTCCTTGACAAACTTGTCGCTATTACGGCCAACTATTTGCAATTGTCTCTAGCACTGTATCTAAGGAAGCGCTGTCGACAGTTGAGATCAAAAACTAGTGCAGAGGTCAGCCCACTTTACGCTAACAATAGCGTCTTGGCTTAAGTCCAGCAGAAGTGAATTTGTTTGGCCTGTGTTTAGACATAAGTTCCTGCTTGAAACCGGTATAAAGAGCAGTTAATTTCATCATTGCATCCGCGATCGCTTCCAGTTGGGTTGCAATATATTCCCCTTCAGCTTGGACAAAGAATTTGTCTTGAGCGGGTTTTTCTGGTGTTACAGGAGCAGTGAACTTGTCTTGCCGTTGTTTAGACATAAGTTCCTCCTTATTTTTCCATTGCCTAACTTATAGTTTGCAGCAACTGGAAAGTTCACACCAGGAAAGATGTGAAGTTAAGCAGACAACTTAAGCTCGCCCTGCGTTAAAGTTACCAATGCTAGTCGCCAAGCGCTTTTCAGGCTGGAGAAAGCTTGGAAATTTTCTCAGTAAGCAACTTAACTGCTAGCGGGATGCCTGTCAAGGTGTTATTCTCTTCTGAGATAGAATTTTTGCGGTTGAAACATGAGGGTGTTTTGGGTCAGTGATTATTTCTCCTGCCTCTGCGATCGCTGCCTAACTATCCGGTTGCACCCGACGAAACGGGGAGTTCTGGTTAGAATTGA
>JAKSDM010001253.1 GCA_022360135.1 Pseudanabaenales cyanobacterium
AATTATCTCGCCTTTATCCCTTAACGCCTATTCCCATAACTAGGAGCTACCGTGTACACACAAGTCGGAGTCGGAGTTATTTCGGCCCCCTAAATCCCCCAATTCTGAGGGACTTTGAACTCTGATCCCCCCCAGAATTGGGGGGTTAGGGGGGGCAGATCGGCGAATTCGCAATCGGAGTCGAGATCTGTGTACACCGTAGCCCAGAATTGGGGGGGTTAGGGGGGGCGATCGGTGAATTTGCAATCGAGGTCGAGATCTGTGTACACCGTAGAACTAGGAGAGGGGCTAAGGGTGAGCGCTTAAGCGTAAAAACATAGCGGATTAAAGAGAATAAAATTTCCCTGGTCAGAAGTTGAGAAGTTAGCTAATTTAGGGAAAAGGGAGTCGAGAACTTTGGGAGTCAGGGAAGGAGGGTGAATCGCAGGGATTTGTCCTTTACCCTTGATCCTGAATCAATACCAACGATTTCAATAAATCATGATTAGGGCGACTAATAAAATGGTCTAATCAATTCATATGAGCCTTTTTAAGAAAAAGCATTTTATCGAGCAAAAGGCTTGTTTTTAGACCTGACAACCCATTGAAGAGATGGCTAAAGCGAACTTTTTCTATTGAGCTTAGCGAGAGCCATTCTGAAATCATGTAAAATAATTTGGAAAATGTAACAGCTTAACTACGTCAGATCTCCTTAGGAAGGGCTTTCTGCCTGTTTGCGGTTGGGCAGTTTTTGGGGTCTCTAGCACTCTTGGAATTAGGTGGCTTAAAAGCGCCCATAAGTCTGAGAGTGGTCGCTCCTAATCATTTCTAAAGATGATGATGTCAGCAGCTATTTGCCTGTTGGTTTAGCTGTTACGCTGTGATGCTTTACTAAGGGACGGTGCTTCCGCTTAGATGATTTCTCTGAAAGCCTATGCCAAACGCCTCCAAATCCAGGGGGGCTAACCTTAGAGTCCTCCAGAATTGGAGAGCATAAGACAGAACAGAGGGGGATGCGATGGATGGGTAGATTCTTGACCGGAAAGCTCCGGAACGGAATTCCTGGAGGATCGTGACATATCTATGTCTATAAGATTCATGCTGCAAGGACGACATTAATGACTCAGTTCCTCATTCAGGCTAGCTGGTTAATTCCTATCTATGGTCTTTTAGGCGCCGTTTTAGCGCTTCCCTGGGCAACGGGTTCTATCCGCCGAACCGGTCCTCGTCCAGCTGCTTATCTAGTGCTGCTGATGACGGTTATTGCCTTTGTTCACGGGATGGTCGTCTTCAGCGGTATCTGGAATGAGGGCTCTCAACAGTTAGCCATCCAATGGTTGAAAGTCGCTGATTTAGATTTATCGCTTGCTCTGGATCTCTCAGTGGTGAACATTGGGGCGGAGCAGTTAATTGTCGGCCTCAGTCTGCTGGCCCAAATCTATGCGCTGGGATACATGGAGAAGGATTGGGCGCTGGCTCGCTTCTTCGCTCTAATGAGTTTCTTTGAGGGAGCCATGAGTGGAGTTGTACTCAGCAGTTCTCTATTTATGGCGTTTTTCTTGCTGGAAATGCTGACCCTCTCGACCTATATGATTGTCGGGTTCTGGTATGCTCAACCCCTGGTAGTGACAGCCGCGCGCGACGCCTTTTTGACTAAACGGGTGGGAGATATCCTGCTGTTGATGGGGTTGGTTGTTCTATCAACATTTGCAGGCAGTCTGAAGTTTAACGATCTCTATGAATGG
The DNA here is from genome assembly GCA_022360135.1 of Pseudanabaenales cyanobacterium. Taxonomy (GTDB): domain Bacteria; phylum Cyanobacteriota; class Cyanobacteriia; order Phormidesmidales; family Phormidesmidaceae; genus JAKSDM01. Next base: position 1,725 of record JAKSDM010001253.1, read on the forward strand.
GTCAAAACAGCTGATTTGACCCCGACGGTCGCCACCCTATTGGGATTAGCGCTGATCTCTGGTCCCATCGGCAAGTGTGCTCAATTCCCGCTACACCTTTGGCTGGATGAGGCGATGGAAGGACCCAACCCAGCTTCTATTCTAAGGAACTCCGCCGTGGTGACCTGCGGCGCCTATGTCCTGATTAAACTTCAGCCTATTGTTATTCTCTCTCCCATTGCTCTAACGGTTCTGATCGCAATTGGGACAACGACAGCGATAGGGGCTTCTCTGGTGGCGCTGGCTCAAGTCGACATTAAGCGAACGCTGTCTTACTCCACCAGTGCTTATCTGGGATTGATATTTATTGCGGTGGGGACCCAATGGCCAGGGGTGGCTCTGACCTTGTTGTTCACCCACGCCATCGCCAAAGCCCTTTTGTTTATGAGCATTGGCTCGGTTATCCTCACCACCAACTCACAGGATTTGACAGAATTAGGTGGGTTGTGGTCTAAGATGCCCGCCACTGCGATCGCCTTCATTGTCGGTTCAGCGGGTATGATTGGTCTGCTGCCGTTGGGGTGTTTTTGGGGCCTGCGACTCGGGATTGCCTTTTTATGGCGTGAACATCCGGTGCTGGCTGGCGTTTACTTGTTGGTAAATGGTTTGACGGCGATCAACTTAGTCCGGGTTTTTCGCTTGGTATTTTGGGGGCGATCCCAACCCAAAAGCCGTCGAGCCCCCGAAGTCGCCTGGCCAATGGCGACACCGATGGTGTTTTTATCAGTTTTCACGCTGATGCTGCCCTTAGTCATGTGGCGGATGTCTCTGCTTCCCCCCTGGCAGTATTTAAATCCTGAGGTGGTGCTGATGTTGGTCGCCTCAGGCTTGTTGGGCTGCGTTATTGGCGCAACTATTTATCTGCATAAAGCATTATCACGATCCACACGACTGTCCTTGCGAATGGCTCAGGATCTGCTGGCCTACGACTTTTATACAGAAAGGCTTTACCAACTCAGTATCATATTTGTGGTCAATCAGTTATCGCGGTTTAGCAACTGGTTAGATCGCTATGTGATTGATGGGTTTGTCAACTTTGTCGGTCTGGCGTCTATTTTCAGCGGAGAGAGCCTCAAGTATAGTGTTTCAGGTCAATCAAAACTATATTTATTCACGATTGTTGTCGGGACTAGTTTACTGGGACTATTGATGACCTGGTCGTTGTTGTCTTGGCCAATGTGGTAGAGGGAAAACCCAAATGATGCTCAGCGCCTTAGTCTGGATACCTTTGTTAGGAGCTGCTTTCATTGGCTTTTGGCCCAGTTCTTTGGACGCCAAACGCTCACGCTTGATTGCCCTGTTTGTTACCGCTGCTGCATTGCTTTGGACCTTGGCGCTGATCAGTCAATTTGATCCAGCCAATGTGGCGATGCAGTTCCAGGAATCGATTCCCTGGCTAGAAAATTTAGGCTTGACCTATAAACTGGGCATAGACGGCGTTTCATCGCCGTTAGTCGTCCTGAACAGTTTGCTGGGCTGGATTGCTATCTACAGCAGTGATCAGTCGATTCGCCGCCCCCGTTTCTACTACAGCTTGGTTTTGCTGATCATTAGCGCTGTGGCGGGAACTTTTCTAGCTCAGAATTTGCTATTGTTCTTTATCTTCTATGAGCTTGAGTTAATCCCGTTATACCTGTTGATCGCGATTTGGGGCGGGGCTCGACGGGGCTATGCAGCGACCAAGTTTCTGATTTATACGGCGGTGTCTGGCCTGCTGATTTTAGCGGCATTTTTGGGTATTACCTGGCTGAGCGGCGCGAAGACTTTTGATTATGTTCCCTATTTAGGAAACCAGCTTCCTCTGGTTCAGCAATTTATTTTGTTGGGAGCTTTGCTGATAGGATTTGGCGTCAAAATTCCCCTGGTTCCTTTTCACACCTGGCTGCCGGATGCTCACGTCGAGGCCTCAACGCCGATTTCAGTTCTCCTAGCGGGTGTGCTCTTGAAGTTGGGCACCTACGGATTATTGAGATTTGGGCTAGGTCTATTCCCAGAGGCTTGGACGATTTTAGCTCCCTGGTTAGCGACCTGGGCGGTGGTGAGTGTACTGTATGGGTCGCTCAATGCGATCGCCCAAACCGATATGAAGAAGATGGTGGCCTACAGTTCTATTGGCCACATGGGCTATATCCTGCTGGCGATGGCGGCGGCCACGCCATTGAGCGTATTAGGCGCGCTGATTCAAATGATCAGCCACGGCCTGATTTCAGGCTTAATGTTTTTGCTCGTAGGGATCGTCTACAAAAAGACGGGGAGTCGCGATCTGACTATTCTGAGGGGACTCTTAAATCCAGAACGGGCCTTGCCGATTACGGGCAGTCTGATGATTTTGGCGGTGATGGCGAGTGCTGGACTGCCTGGTATGGTTGGATTTGTCTCTGAATTTTTGGTCTTCCGAGGCAGTTTTCCCGCTTTCCCCATCCAGACGCTGCTTTGCATGGTCGGGTCGGGTTTAACTGCAGTTTACTTTTTGCTGCTGGTTAACCGAGCCTTTTTCGGACGGCTGGTTTTACCCGTTAAGGAAGCCATGTCTCAAATCGATTTCAATCTGCCCCCTGAGCTTTGGGTTGATTGCATTCCGGCGATCGTGCTGTCTGTGGTGATTGTCTTACTTGGCTTAGTCCCCAGTTGGATGGTCTACTGGAGCGAGCCGGCCACCACCGTCTTGATTGAAACGTCAACAACAGTGGCTCAAATTTCCGCCGCCCCCATCTGTCTTGATGAGGATTGTCAATTATGACTGAAACTCTACCATCCTTAGGAATACCTTCAGCCAATCACCCGCAAACTTACATTCAGCGTTTGTTGGCGGGTGAAGCGCTGCTTCCCGACAATCCTGACAATGTATTGGAAGTGGTTGGCATCCTCAAAAGCTATGGGGTCGTCCTGGATGCCTACTCGATTAATCTGAACTACATTGCTGACCATCAGTTTCTAGTCCTTTTTCCCTTCTTCAAGTATTTCAACGGCGAAGTCTCCTTCCCAAAGCTGCTCCGCCACTGGTGGCATGACCGAATTAACTATGAGTATGCTGAATATTGCCTGCGGGGCATGCTCTGGCATGGCGGCGGCGGCCTAGACGCCTACCTGGATACGCCTGAATTCAATCAAGCCTGCCAAGTGGCGATTCAGGCCAAGATTAAAAATAATCTACCGTTGCAGGGCTTACACCGCCTATTCTCAGATTTCCTCCCCGAGCAAGTGCGCCAATCCGCCTATTACTCTGGCTTGGGTCAATTCTGGCGGGTGATGAGTGACATCTTTCTGACCCTATCGGATCGCTACGACCGGGGAGAAATCACGTTAATCCCTCAGATTGTTAATCACATCAAGGCAGGTCTGGTAGAAGCAGCCGCCAAACCCATCACCTATGCAGTTGAGATTCGGGGAGAGGTTTATCCCATCATTCCTGATTCGGCAGGCTTGACGTTCTTACCAGATACCGCTGTTCCCTATGTAGAAGCGATCTTTTTCCGGGGTACACCCTTTCTGGGTACGGTTTCCTACAATGCCCAAGCCTATCAAATTTCCCCGGACCAAGGCCGCTTCGCCTATGGCGCCCTCTACGCAGATCCAGTGCCCATTGGCGGTTCAGGGATTCCACCCACCCTACTAATGCAGGATATGCGTCACTATCTGCCTAATTATTTGCTCGAACGCTATCGCCATAGCCTCAAGGGAGAAATTGATCTAAGGGTGAAAATCTGCCAGAGCTTCCAGAAATCCATGTTTTGTGTCACCACTGCTGCGGTTATGGGATTGATGCCCTATGCGCCGGATACGACTGATGCAAAGGAACAGGAGGCAAATCAGAAGTACCTGAAAGGGTGGATAGATCGGCTCAAAGATTCTCGCTTGGATGGGGTTCAGGGGTAAGGTGTCTTAGCGATCGCACAGAAATCGTTTAGCATACAACAATAGAAGCAACGTACTGGAGGAACGTCAGCCATGACCGCTGAGCACTGGCGTCAGGTCACTCCAATGCTCCTTCAGTCGAGGTGAATTACAAAAAATTAATGAGAATTAATCTCAAATTACTTCCATCTGGCTTATTCTGTAAAGAGTCTTATTGAGATTAAAAATCAATAAGCTCTGGCAATATTCGTATTAGGGAGACACTTGCCATGACAACTGCGGCTGCTCCGCCTGAAGCCAGTCCAGGTTTGATTCCCTGGTGGTCCGGTAATGCTCGCCTGAGCGATCTGTCCGGCAAATTATTGGGGGCGCATGTGGCCCATGCTGGCCTGATTGTATTGTGGGCAGGGGCGATCACCTTGTTTGAGACAGCTCATTTCAACCCTGCCCAACCCATGTATGAACAAGGGCTGATAGTGTTGCCAAACCTGGCTCGCCTCGGCTATGGGGTGGGCGATGGGGGACAGATTGTGAGTACTGACCTCTATTTTGCGATCGGCGTAATTCACTTAATTAGTTCGGCGGTCTTAGGGCTGGGCGGCATGTTCCATGCCCTCAAAGGTCCTGAGACCTTAGAACCCAAGTTCGCCCTTTATGGTTACCGTTGGCGTAACGCCGCCAAAATGACCACTATTCTGGGGATTCATCTGGTTCTCTTGGGCCTGGGCGCCTTCCTGCTGGCGGCTAAGGCCATGTATTTTGGGGGATTGTACGATCCAGCGGTGAGCCAGGTCCGCACTATTGCTGCGCCGACCCTGGCTCCAGCTGAGATTTTTGGCTATTTGTTTGGCCGTGGGGGACGATATTGGTTAGCTGGTGTGAATACGCTAGAAGATGTGGTTGGGGGCCATATTTGGGTTGGCTTCTTATGCGTTCTGGGTGGCCTATGGCATGTTTCCAGCCAACCGTTTGCTTGGGCTAAGCGCCTATTTGTGTGGTCAGGTGAAGCCTACTTGGCTTATAGCATTGGCGCTCTAAGTCTGATGGCTTTTGTCGCGACTCTGTTTGTCTCCGTCAACCCCTTGGTTTTTCCGGTTGAATTCTATGGACCAACTTTAACCATTGGGTTTAGTCAATTTCCCCGCTTTATCAGCGAAGGGGAGGTATTGACCTCTCGGGTCTGGCTAGCCAATGCTCATTTCTGGCTAGGTTTTTTCTTCCTTCAGGGCCATTTCTGGCATGCCTTGAGGGCGGCGGGCTTTGACTTCCGCCAGGGTAAAGTTGTGCAATCTATGCGAGGGGAGGTGGACTAATGACTGCAACGGTGATGTCAGAAACGACAGCGGCCGAGTCCAGTTCGAAAACAGCGATTCAAGCTGAAGGGTTTGCCTGGTGGCGAGGAAATGCTCGATTTCTAGACCGCTCTGGCAAATTACTCGGAGCCCATCTGGCTCATGCCGGACTGATTGTCCTCTGGGCGGGGGCGATGACTTTATTTGAAATCTCTCAATATAGCCCCACGCAGCCGATGGCTGAGCAGGGGCTGATCCTGTTGCCCCATCTAGCCACACTGGGCTTTGGAGTTGGGGATGGGGGGCAAGTGATTGACACCTATCCCTACTTTGTCATTGGCGTTCTCCATCTGGTCAGTTCCGCGATTTTGGCGGCGGGAGGACTCTATCACGCCTTACTGGGGCCGGAAACGCTACCCCAAGGCGACACCTTCTTTAGCTTCTTTGGCTATGACTGGGAAGACGCCGACAAGATGTCCACTATCCTGGGCATCCATCTGGTGATGCTGGGGTTAGGGGCTTGGCTGTTAGTGGCCAAAGCTGTTTTCTGGGGTGGGCTGTATGACCCAGCCACGGCGTCGGTGCGGGTGATTGCTGAGCCGACCATCAGTGGCGGCCGCATATTTAGCTACCTATTTGGGCTCCAGGGTAACCAGGGGATGGCTAGCGTCAATAGTCTGGAAGATGTGGTTGGCGGTCACATGTGGATCGGTTCTCTCTGCATTTTGGGGGGACTCTGGCATACGGCGACCCGACCGCTTCCTTGGGCGCGGCGAATACTGGTGTGGTCAGGGGAAGCCTACCTATCCTACAGCTTAGCCGCCCTGGCTTATATGGGCTGTTTAGCGGCCTATTTTGCGACGGTGAACGACACGGTCTATCCAGAAGTGTTCTACGGCCCGGTGGGTCCCCTCACGACTTCCTTATCTCGTACCTGGCTTGCGGCCTTTCACTTTATCCTAGCCGGGTTAGCGCTGCTGGGGCATCTGTGGCATGGTTTTCGCGCTCGCGCTCAGGCCCAGGGCTTTGACTTTAGTCAAGGGGATTTCGTGCAACCCTTTGACGATCTCAGCACTGGCAACTTGAGAACGCCAGTTAATAGCTCAGCCCTAACCCAATGGTGGATTGGCAACCTGCCGATTTACCGTCCCAATGTCAGCCCTTTATACCGGGGGCTGGAAATTGGCATGGCCCATGGCTACTTCCTGGTGGGTCCTTTCACAAAATTAGGTCCTCTACGCAATAGTGATCTGGTTAATTTTGCGGGATTGATTGGAGCAATAGGACTTTTAGTCGTTCTTTTTGCGGGTCTCTCAATCTATGGACAAAGTGTTTTCCGAGCCGGGAAACCAGTTGTTGGAGAACTGCCTGAGAACTTGCAAACAGGGCCAGCCTGGCTGCAATTCAGTGTGAGTTTTCTGGTTGGCGGTGTTGGCGGCGCGATTGTGGCCACTGAACTACTCCGGTTAGTGGCGTCGTTAGGTTAGTTTGGCGGCTGCGGTTAAACCCAGGGGTATTCGGTTGAGGGGAGAAGAGTGGGGAGCCATGGTCTTCTCTGAAAATAGAGGGAAAAGAAGTTTTGAGTGCTGAGTTTTGGGTGTTGAGTTAAAAATACAAAATTCAAAACTAGAGACTAACCCTCTTTCTTCCCTCCTCTTCCTGCCAAGGCAATTGAATTTAATTGAAAACAGGTATGGCTACTAGCCTGTCTCCATAACTTGACCTTTTGCAGAGTCTGAAGGTTATATCATCTACTCGACTGTCAGTTGACTCTCTATGTGATTTGCCCAGATTGTCAGCCCTCTGGTCCTGATGGCTTTTTGATCAACAAGATTGAGCTGAAATTGTTACGCCCAAGGCGCTGAGACGATTGGTCCACCAGGTATGACGCTCAATCGTCTCAATCCTAACTATGCAGAATTTCCAGGAAAAACACGATCGCTCATAAAGGTGATTGATTGTTCCTTAATAAGAATATTTCTCAAAATGCAATTTTTTAGATATGCTGTAATTTGAATTCTTATCGAATTTGATTGTCAATAAGCTTTTAAATCTGAATTATTCTCAACTGCATCACAATTGAAGGAAGTGACATGGCAAAAGTGGGTTTGTTTTATGGTTCAACGACGGGTAAAACCGCCGATGCTGCAGAGCAATTGCAAGCAGCTCTGGGGGGTGACACGGTGGTCGAACTCTATGACATCGCCGAATGCTCTGCAGATGACTTTGCGGACTATGAGTATTTAATCATTGCCTCTCCCACTTGGGACATTGGTCAACTCCAGGCTGACTGGGAGGGGTTTTTTCCCGATCTAGACGACATTGACTTTAGCGGCAAAACTGTCGCCTACTTTGGCACAGGAGACCAGGCTGGCTATGATGACAACTTCATGGACGCCATAGGCATCCTGGAGGAAAAAATCTCCGAGTTAGGGGGAAAGACAATTGGATATTGGCCGACGGAAGGCTATGACTTTAATGAATCTAGGGCGCTGCGGAATGGGAAATTCTGTGGCTTAGCCCTGGATGACGATAACCAAGCAGAAGAGACCGAAGCGCGCATCAAAGCTTGGGCCGCTCAGATCAAACAAGAGATGCAACTGTAGTCTCGCCTAATGTGTCCTGTTGCATGGTTTGCCCCAGCCATTAGCTGTTCTGGCTCCCAAACTCTTAACGGCTAATGGTTGGTTTCCTGATTTCGCTCCCACGTTGTATTGAACTTAAAGTTTATGTCTAAGACCGCCGATGCTCTCTGGTTGTCTGTCAGCCCTAGTTTAAGGCGATTGGATCAACCCCTGCTGCGTGAACTCTCGCAGCAAGTGTCTATCGCCCAATGGGAATATAGTCAAACCCTGGATGAACCCTGCTGTCTGGATACCGCTATAACCTTGTTGCACGACTACTTGAAGCAGTGCGATCACCCGGTTCATCTCCTGGGTCACAGTGTCAGCGGTTTGATTGGACTCCTCTATACCCGCCAGTATCCCAAGCGGGTAAAGTCCCTCACATTGTTATCTGTGGCGGTCCATCCAGCAGTTAACTGGCAAGCGCACTACTATGTTCTGCGTCAGCTCTTATCCTGCAGTCGTCAGATCATCCTCAGCCAAATGGTGCAACTGCTATTTGGCAAACAGTCGCGATCGATGACTCAACGACTGATTTATCTCTTAGAGCAAGATCTTGATAGTGGCTTCTCCCTTCATTCATTGGTGCATCGCACCTGTCTGCCCCCAGGCGGCGTGGACATTCCCCTGATGGTTTGCAGCAGCGCCAGCGATTTAATTATCGCGCCCCACAGTCAAGGCCAATGGCGGCCCTACTTGAAGCCAACAGACCGTTTCTGGGAGTATCCCGAAGGGGCTCATTTCTTTCACTCCTTCTATCCCCAACCAGTCAGTCAAGCCATTTTTGAGTTCTGGTTCGAAGGAAACAAAGAAGGTGAAGCAAACAGAAAACGGCTAACAGAAAACGGCAAACAAAAGGTGGAAAGGTAGGGAAGTCGTCTGCACCCTACTTTTCGGGAAACCAGCGCCGCCTCTTACGCTCTATGCCACTTATCCCCTAATTCCTAGTTATGATTCACTTTTCCACCCATCTGGCTTCCCTGGCAGGCCTAATTTTCTTAGCGCCGCTTCTTATCTGGAGTGTTTGGCTGACGCTTAAAGAGGGGATTTCCCAGCTTAAACGGCTGCACAGTATTCCCTGTAGCCGATGCGCTTTCTTTACTGGAGACTATCGCCTCAAATGTACTGTTCACCCAATCACAGCACTATCTGAAGAAGCCATTGGCTGTCGTGATTATGAGTCACGTTCTGAGCCCATATGTCCCTATTCGAAACAATGGAAAAGATTGAATAAGTAGCCATTGAGCGCTGGAGGAATTGAGTGCGGCGATCGCACCAGCGCAACCATAGCCAGGTGACTGCTTCCTCAAACTCCCCCTGCTAAAGCCTCAAGCCCAACCCAATGGTTGCCAACCAGACAGATTGCCCTACTTCGGTCATGTTCTCGACCAGCGTGAGTGCAGCACAACGTCCTGCTGTCAGAAGTTTCTAAATGGGCAGTACTGGATTCGAACCAGTGGCATCCTGCTTGTAAGGCAGGCGCTCTACCGCTGAGCTAACCGCCCGAGCTTTTATGCACTGGGCTGTATTGTAGCAGACCTCGTCTCTCCAGTGTGGGGTATCTCAAAAAG
>JAKSDM010000198.1 GCA_022360135.1 Pseudanabaenales cyanobacterium
CGCGATAGGCGTTAATGTCATGGCCCCGACCACACTTGAAAGTAACAGACTCATTTGACGTTTCATACTTATCTCTATTTAATACTGCTTATTATTCATTCAGCCCTGTCGATTGCTTCTAGCATCCTCTAGGATTTTCCAGCAGGGCACAAAACCCCCCAGGATTGGCTACCGTACACCGTAGCCAATCCTGGGGGGCAAGGGGGCGCTATAGTATTGCAGAAAAATCACCTGGAGCCATGGTGTCTGGGGGCGCGGCGTCTAGGGCCATAACCTTGATTATCTCGCCAATCTTCTCTACCTCGGCGATCCAGGTTGCCTCGGCGATCCATATCGTCTCGCCAATCTTCTCTATCTCGCCAATCTTCTCTACCTCGGCGATCCAGGTTGCCTCGGCGATCCGTATCTTCCCAATCTCGGCGATTTATATTGCCTCGGCGATTTATATTGCCTCGGCGATCTTCAAAATGGTTGTCATCCCGATCAGGCGGATCCGGGTAAGCGCGACGTTGCGCTAGATAATGAAGGCTGTCATCGGACGCCAGCCCATCATTAGACAACGCAGACATTTGAGGATACGCCTCAGCGGCGCCATTAGCGCCAGTGATGAGTCCCATCGTAATTGCTACTAAAAAGAGTGATTTTGAAATAGCCAGTTGCATGGTTAACTTTCTCCTTTGTGGATAACCGAGAATTGAACAAGCTATTACTTTATAAGTAAGTGATTACTTATTGTTAGCCAAGGATTTCAATGCCGTCAAGCCTAAGATCAAAGCGGGGTTTGTGATGGTGTAAGTGGATACCCGTTTTAGGCGATGTTCACTAGGTGGTAAGAGAACCCATCTTCTAAAATATGACGTGAGAGACTTGACAATACCAAGCTTCGTAATTACAAGAAGATGAGTGGACGCGCACTAATATGGCCAGAACACGTAAAATTACTGATGAACAAATCTTACAAGCAGCTCAAGCAGTTTTTCTGGAAAAAGGATTTGGAGCGTCTACCCTTGAAATTGCAGAACGGGCTGGTATTTCTGAGGGTTCAATTTTTAAGCGATTCGCCACCAAGAAAAATTTATTTGTCGCCGCCATGGGGACGCCTAACACGCCGCCATGGTTGCCCTTGTTAGAAACTGTTGTTGGTCAAGGAGATTTAAAAGAGAATCTCAAGACCATTGGGCTTAAAGTGATTGAGTTTTTTCAAGATAATTTGCCCAAAGTCATGGTGGCAATGTCTAAAGGGGGGCCGCTGCCCACCATGATGCGCTCTAATTTGGCCCTACCGATTCAAAATTTAAAGGCGCTGACTCAATTTTTTGAGCAGGAGATTGCACTGGGTCGAATGCAGGCTAGTCACCCCCAAACCGTCGCCTTGATCTTTATGGGCAGCCTCAGGACTTATGTTTTTCTAAATCAATTATCTGCTCCCTTGCCTGCAGCTCAAGACTACGTAGACTCGATGGTTAATACGTTCTGGAAAAGTATTCAGCCTGAGAACTAACGTAACCGAATCAACATTTGACGTAATTCTCGAATGGCGATGCCTGCACCCTCCTTATTCGCCATTTGCAGGCACTGGCTAAGGTAAGAGAACTAACTTCCTCAGCAATCCTCAGCAATCAGATGAAGATAACCCATCACTCGTTCTATGGATCAACTAGTCTGGGGTATCTGAAAAGAAAATTCTGTACTTTGCCAACGCTTCAGATCGTTTTAATTTCTTTCGAAAATATATTTTTTGCGCCACCCAAGCAATAATTGTCGTTAGGAAGGCGGCTATGACTGCCGCGACCCAGGAGATAAAAGAAAAAATGACAGTGAAGATGATGACAACACTCGCAATATTGATAGTAAAAACAGTGACTTCTGCACCACGATAAGAAAGACTGTCTGGCAAGTTGATTCGAGGGAAAGCATCGCTCGCCTCGAAGGGAAGATAGGCTTGAATATCGTTTGCTTGATCTAAAAAATA
>JAKSDM010000884.1 GCA_022360135.1 Pseudanabaenales cyanobacterium
ACCACTCCCAATTCCTTTTCAATCTCGTTAACAGAAACTAGCCGATGCTTGATTGCCGTCCTTGACCCATACCGTTGCTGAGTCAGTTCTCGTATACAAAGTCTTGAAATTTCGCTGATTGATTTGAAACTGATATTACCTAGAGAGACACGAAGCTCCGTATCTCCAAACAGCCTGAAACAACCTGTCAGTCACCTCAATGATTGATCATCTCTATCAACGAACTTTAACTACCGGCTCATAAGTGGTAAATCCTCTTCGTGAGATTAATTCTCCAGACAAGGATTACTATATTAATAGTCTAGAATATTTTCTCATCTTGGCGTAGAGATTCAACCCGATCAACAGTAAATTTTAATTTTTGCATTTGTAATTTTTTATGGCAATAAGAATCACCAATTGAAAAATCGGAAGTGTATAGTTTAAGCCAGAAAACCTTGTCAGTGAAAGGGATTCAGGCTTTGTGATTTTGACGACTGAAAGACCAGGCGAAGATCACCCATAATCATTAGCTAACCATCTGAATATATTTTAAATACGAGACGAGCTCCCAGAAAACAACGTCCCCAAAAAATCGATTTGGAATATTTGCAATCCAGATAATCTGAAACTGAGGAGTACGATTGCTATAACTGCAGAGAATCTGTTTGAAGCAATCACTTTGCAATCGTCGCACCACAGAACGGCCCTCTACAGAACACTTGCTCAAGGCGTTTCGAAATATCCCCTTTTAATTTTCACCTATTGCAATGAAAGTAAAATCTGAGTGGGTTAGTAGAGGAGAGATGGCTTTCGGTGGGACTCCCGCCTTAGACTGACCGAGAAAGACACCAAACCAACTTTATGAAAGGTAGATTGACCGTAGGCCCCGTAGGCTCACATCTGATTAAGCTAACCCTACCGATGGTATGGGGCGTATTTGCTATCATCGCGTTTAACCTGGTCGACACCTACTTTGTCGGTCAACTCGGCACGACGCAGCTTGCCGCCATAAGCTTTACGTTTCCGGTGGTCATGACTCTGGGTAGTTTGGCAATGGGGCTAGGCGTCGGTGCATCGTCGGTAATTGCTCGGGCGATCGGCGAAGGGGATATGCGCCGAGTACAACGATTTACTACCAATAGCCTGACGCTGTCGCTGACAGTGGTCATTCTATTTGTAACACTGGGGCTCTTGACCATGGATCCACTATTTCAGGCGCTTGGGGCTGGGCCGGAGGTTATGCCCCTGGTGCAGGACTACATGCGGGTCTGGTATTTCGGCATGGTGTTTCTGGTGACGCCGATGGTGGGCAACAGCGCCATTCGCGCCTCGGGCAATACCCTAACGCCCAGCATTATTATGACCCTGGCGGCAGCAACAAATATTGTACTCGATCCCCTGCTGATTAATGGAGCACTGGGCTTTCCTCGGCTAGAACTCCAGGGAGCGGCATTAGCCACGGTGATTTCCCGAGCGATAACGTTGGTAGCGGCATTATTAGTACTGCGCTTCAAGGAAAACATGCTCTCGATGCAGCTGCCGGATCTAGAGGAAACGCTCTGGTGTTGGAAGGACATACTGACCGTGGGCTTACCAGCAGCGGCATCGAGCATGATCACACCGATTTCCATTGGTGTGATCACAAGCTTTTTAGCAATCCATGGACCAGCTGCGGTGGCGGGTTTTGGAGTAGCTTCACGGGTGGAGTCATTGGCGCTGATTGCAGTGATCGCGTTGTCAGCCAGCATTGGTCCATTTGTGGGACAAAATTGGGGTGCGCAGCAGTTCGGGCGGGTGCGACTGGCAATACGCCAGAGTTTTTTCTTCTGTATAGGCTGGGGATTGATCACAGC
>JAKSDM010001504.1 GCA_022360135.1 Pseudanabaenales cyanobacterium
CCCAACTCCTAAACCGGGAATACTGTCGTTGCTGATAGTTTTCTTGTATCAAGGCGGTTAAGGGGTCATAGGCGGGATAAAGCTCTGGATAAATATCATGAAGCGTCACAATAAATGGACGTGGGCATTGATTGATGAAGCGTTTAAGATAGCTAAGCTGGTCCCAACCCCGACCCCAAACATATTTACTATATTGCAGATGAACCACTTCAGCCTTAGCAATGAATTGCGCTGCTTTGCTAATCAAACGCCGATTTTGGGATCTATCCCCCCCTAAGACCAGGCTCCTCTCAATCACATCCAGATCAGCCCGCTGGCGAGCTTCAGCCGCCATCAGGCGACCATAGCGAGTCACCCCACTCTCCTGAACTTGAGATACCCCAACATGCAAATAACCAACTTTCATAGGACTGATTGGACTCCGAATGGATCATACCGTGGTGAATCGCTCTGCAATTCGGACACTATTTATTACCCGAAATTTGCCCTACCCTCCCAGGGGAGGCGCCCCCTTACGCAACTGGCAAAATATCAACGCCATGGCTCTGTTTGGCCCAGTGGGGGTGTTTACCCTCTTTAGAGGTAAGCCCAATGATCAGACCCTTCCCGGCGTCGAACTCTGGCATCATTACAACACCGTTGAGCAACCTCGCTCACGCTTCGAGAAACTTCGACGTCGTTTGTGGTGGCTTCGTCCTCATGGGCATCCACTCATAGACTGGCTATATGTGCAAGTGGCCGCCCAACAACTTGACGAAATCTTAAAACAATTTCAGCCCAATCTCGTTATCTTTGAGGAAATGTGGCTGTATCGCTATCTACCTCTGGTAAAGCGCTATGGCTGCTCCATCATTCTGGACAACCACAATGTAGAAGCGCTCAGAAACACCCCTGTCGCTACCCATCATCCGATTACCCAACTCAGACATTTTTGGGGACAAATCCACATCAAGACCACTGAACGCGATTTCATCCGCCAGGTTGATCAGATTTGGGCTTGTAGCGATCAAGATATCCAGTGGCTACAAACTTTATATCGCCCCAAGTCCCACACCTGTACCATTCCCAACACGGTGGATGTGGCCCAATACAATCAAGTGCGTTCAGCACACAACACTCCATCCCCAGAGCAGGCGGTCCCCAGACATACCCTGCTTTTCTTAGGTCAATTTGCTTACTCGCCTAATGCTGTGGCCGCTGAGTTACTGATCAACCAAATTTATCCCCAACTGCAAACCAGTTATCCAAATTGCCGTCTCCTATTGGTAGGTACATCGCCAACTCCGTTCATGCAAGCAGCCGCTAATCGCAACCCCAACATTGTAGTCACCGGAGAGGTTCCAGATGTTCGACCTTATCTGGCGGCGGCGGATGTGATGGTTGTTCCCCTCCGCCAGGGCAGCGGCACTCGCCTCAAGATTCTAGAAGCCTTCGCCGCTGGCTGCCCGGTGGTCAGCACCGCCAAAGGGGTCGAAGGGTTGAAAGCGATAGATGGCGAACATCTATTGATTAGAGAGACTGTGGAGGCGATCGCCCAAGGTGTGATTCAACTGTGGTCAGACCCGAAACAAGCCCAACTTCTGGCGGATGCGGCCTTCAAGTTAGTGCAAGAACAATACTCCTGGCGCATTTCAAGCCAACAGATTGGGCAGGCAGTCCAACAACTCTTTGGTTGACGGTTGATGGTTGGCCCCTGAGAGTTTGTTTGAGGGGGAATCGAGCAAAGGTGTCCTTAGGGATTAGCGTAAAAATAAAGTCCCAGTAGGGAGAAGGG
>JAKSDM010000482.1 GCA_022360135.1 Pseudanabaenales cyanobacterium
CTAGCCAAACAATATATGCAAGAGCTGCAGAATCAGATCTCTCAGGGGTTGGAAGAACTCGACGGGAAAGCCCATTTCCGGCTTGATAACTGGCGCCGACCCGGCGGCGGCGGTGGGCAGACTCGGGTGATTCGAGACGGGAGAGTGTTTGAACAGGGGGGGGTTAACTTTTCCGAAGTTTGGGGCGAGGCCCTTCCCCCCGCCATTGTGAATCAGATTCCAGAAGCCGCCGACCAAGGCTTCTTCGCCACAGGCGTCTCCCTTGTGCTTCATCCCCAAAATCCTTATGTTCCAACAGTTCACCTCAATTACCGCTATTTTGAGGCAGGCCCGATCTGGTGGTTTGCTGGCGGGGCTGATTTAACCCCCTTTTATCCGTTTAAGCCGGATGCAGAACACTTTCATAAAACGTTGAAACAGGCTTGTGATAAACATCACCCAGCCTATTACCCCACCTTCAAACGCTGGTGTGACGAATATTTTTATTTGCAGCATCGCCAAGAAGCCCGGGGAATTGGGGGGATCTTTTTTGACTACCAGAGCGCTCAGGGACCGCTTTATCGCGGACCTAACCCAGAGCAACCCGCAGCTCGTTTCAGCCGTCAGGTTGGACCTGTATCTTGCAGTTGGCCGGAGCTACTGGCGTTTGTCCAAAGCTGCGGCAATGCCTTTCTCCCGTCTTATCTGCCAATTGTGGAGCGACGGCAAGAGATGCCCTATGGCGATCGCCAGCGCAATTTCCAACTCTATCGTCGAGGGCGCTATGTGGAGTTTAATCTGCTCTACGATCGGGGAACGGTATTTGGCCTGCAAACCAACGGACGGCCTGAATCTATCTTGATGTCTTTGCCCCCGCTGGCCCGTTGGGAATACCAATATTGTCCCGAACCAGGGACACCAGAGGCAGCGCTCTATGATACCTTTCTTCACCCCCAAGATTGGGCTGGGGGTGACTGATGGGACAGGCAAATTCCTCACTCATCATCTTCACTGGCATAGACGGCGTGCTTCTCAATGCCGAGAATAACAACAATGAGCCTGTCTTAACCAGGTTGGCATGGCTCAAGGCGAAGCACATTCCGGTGATTCCCGTTACCCACAAAACCCGTGAGGAAGTGGAAACTGTCCGCCGACAGATGAACCTGAGCGATCCTTTCATTGTGGAGGACGGCAGCGGTGTGTTTATTCCGCTCAATGACGGTCAATTTGAACTGCCCCAGGGTGAGCGAGTCGGGAACTATCATCTGCTACAGCTTGGTTGTTCATATGTCATGGCCAGAGCCGGATTAAAAGCGATCGCTCAATCCCTCGGACGTCCCCTCAAAGGATTTGGCGATTGGTCCGTAGAGCAACTCAACACCCTCACTGGCTTACCCGCCGCCGCTGCTCACCGGGCCAAAGCTCGCGAGTTCACTGAAATGTTTAAAACACCAAAGAATATACCGATCGATAAGTTGAGACAGGCTGCTCATGAGATGGGCTTTCAAGTGGTGGTGAGCGATCGCTTTTCACACCTGATTGGGATTGAAGCTGGCCAGGGGAGGGCTGTCAGACGACTCACTCAACTCTATCAAGCCGCCCTTCCTGAAGACGTTCATCTCACTACTGTCGGTTTTGGCGAGAATCCTGATGATCTCGGCATGCTAGAAAGCGTCGAGATTCCAATCATTGTACCTGGCTTAAAGGGTTGCCACTCCGGTTTAGCCGAACGAAATTGGCAAGTGGCTCCCGCACCTGGATCGCAGGGATGGGCGATGACAGTGGAGAAGATTTGTGAAGGATTAGGAATTAGGTAGTGGGAGTACACCCAC
>JAKSDM010001819.1 GCA_022360135.1 Pseudanabaenales cyanobacterium
GGTGCATATTGCATTGTGCAGTAGCGATGATGGATTGCCTTTGGGAATATTGCATGAAACCTTATGGGTGCAGGAGAAGAACCGACACAGTTCAGGATACCAGCAGCGAAAAGCGGCGATTAAAGGCAAAGAGCGCTACCGTTGGCTGGAGCATCAGGAGATTAGCCAAAGGCTGATTCCAGAAACGGTGCAAGTGATTACGATAACCGACCGGGAAGGCGATATCTATGAATTATTCGCCCAGCTGCGACGACCCAAATCGGAATTTTTGATCCGCGCCGCCCAAAACCGGAGCACGAAGACAGATGCTTTCGCCGCCGAAGTTATTCCCTTATTTGAAGCGATTCTTTCCTCACCCTGCCAAGGCTACCGGACGCTGGAGCTAGTCGCGCACCCCCAAACGGGGACCGCGACTAGCTCCCTTGAGTGTGCGTTTTGCCACGCTGTGGTTGCAATCGCCCCAGTATCATCCCCAAGCGACCAGCCTGCCGGCGATTGCGGTGCAAGTGATCTTAGCCGAAGAGACACATCCCCCAGAAGGAGAGAAGGCCATCAGTTGGTTACTGCTAACGACACTGCCATTGAACACCTGAGGATGCCTGTCAGTGCCTCAAACTATACAATTTTCGCTGGTTGATCGAGCACTATAGCTACGTTTTACAATCCGTGTGCCGGGTTGAGGCGGGGCAACTGGAGAGTGCCGACCGCCTGGAGCAGGCCTTAGCGACCTATGCGATCGTGGCCTGGAGACTATTGTGGTTAACCTCCGAAGCGTGATTTGATCCGGAGGACTCGGTTCCAGGAAAATAGGGTAGTACTCTGTCAATCGACTTTTGACGGGTGTCGTAAACCCTCTTTTCAGGAGTTTCAAAGGTTTTTCACCGGCCAAAAGAGGCTTGACAGAATAGTACTACGTTGAATTACACAGGGGGGTGATCAAGAGAATCACCCAGATTGCGGACTTCTGATTCTACCTGAGTGCTCTCGATCGCACTCGATATTAGAAGACCAATTAGTGCGAAACCCCCTAGCGACAAACCAATTCTCAAGAGAGGCTGCTCGATGTGGAGAAGCTGAGTGGGTTGGTCTGAGATGGACTCAGGCGTTTGAAAAGCGACAGCAGGACGGCTAGCAACGCCCAGCAAAAGGCTCAGACTGATCAAGGCATGTAGCAATTTTCGGCTGATTTTCATGAGGAAAAATCTTCCTTAACTATACGGCGGTTTTGGGGTTAAAGTTCCGTAGGCGAAGAGTGTTGAATACCACAGAAACAGAAGCAGAATTGGCCTAATGATGACGACTACGGTTTGATCATCAACCTTAGGCTGTAGACCTTGCACTAACAGGTATCCTGGCGAAACAGAGACATCCAGCTAGTAAAGAAACGTTGATCGCTGCTAACTATGAATCTAGAACCCAAAAGTGAGGAAAAGGAAAAGAGTCTTTTCTCCTATTAACCCGGCAATATAAGTTTTAAACAACAATCCAGTGTCCACAAAGATTTCCGACTGTAAAATGCACCCTCAATTACTGCCGGGTTAATAAGCCAGTTGCAAAATGGTGAAGTTTCGATACGATATTTGATCATCTTGTGTGGAATTCCCTACCTCAATGACACTCCAACCTGTTAGTTACAATGCTGCTCCACCAGCAAGCACAGTAGGTTTGAAGAGTGGCAAATCCTAGTGGAGTCTATATCAACAGCTGTATTGATAGTCTTATCACAGCCCATAAGCTGCA
>JAKSDM010000634.1 GCA_022360135.1 Pseudanabaenales cyanobacterium
AGTTTCCTGGTGCCTATGGCGCAGTGGCCCCACGCCGACCCATCTCGAACTCGGTTGTGAAACGCTGCAGCGGCGAAGATAGTTGGGAGGTCGCTCCCTGTGAAAATAGCTCGGCGCCAGGTTCATATTTAAAAAGCAATCTCCCTTTCAACTTAAAGGGAGATTGCTTTTTAAGATCATTTCAAACAAAATTAGGGGTGTAGAAGTTCTCTACACCCCTAATTTTGTTTCCAGAAATTTGTTTAGCCTAGTTATTTAGCCTAGTTTTATGCCTGGACAGCGAGTTTAGGTTTTTGAGTAAGACGCTCGTAGGTAGCCCGCATTTTAAGACCAACGATTACCTGGAATAGCCCAGTCCCATTAGTTGACCCCGGATATTCACGGTGTTTTAGGAGGAGTTCTGTCATCTCACCATAGTACTTGGTGGAGGTATTGCTAAGGTGGCTTTCAACGTAAATCAACTCTTCTAAGCGATCAAACTGACCGTCGACCTCTAAGATAGAAACCTCGTTGCCGAAATAGGCGTCAGGGCCATAATGCATCCGAATGCCAGGGTAAGAGCAGGTTAGCTTACGACCACAAGGAATCCAATCAATGGTTGACCCTTCATCAAACAGGTAGGCTGTCTCAAAGCCTTCTACACCTTCCCGTTGAATCAACTGCACCCGTAAGACTTTACGCTCTTTATCATCGGGAATCAGTTTAGTTGGCAGAACTTGGATAACGACATCAGCGTACTGCTTCTGAACATCAATGTAAGCTTCGAAGTCGGGCTTACGAGCATTAATTGAAGCGAGGACATCTTCATAGCGATGTCCCCGTTCCGCCATATCCCGCTGAATCTTCCAGGCGATTTTAACTTCGTCACTAATATCTAAATAAACGCTAAAATCCAGCAGATCCCGAACTCGTTCATCATATAGAGGATGTAACCCCTCAATAACGACAACGTGATTCGGGGCCACCAACTCTGGCGGATCAATCATGCCAGTCTCGTGATTGTAAATGGGTTTGTTAATAGTTTGCCCTTCTTTCAGCGCTTTGATCTGCTGGTACATCAGATCGAAGTTGTTTGCCTTAGGATTCAGTGCTGTTACTCCAGCTTTCTTGCGCTGCTTGCGATCCAGACTGTGGTAGTCGTCAAGGCAGATGACGGTCATAAACTCTTCTCCAAAGAGATCCGCCAATCGACGTAGGAACGTAGACTTGCCACACCCTGAATCTCCGGCAACACCGATCAAAACCACTTGGCCTGGCTTACTGCTCATAGGTTTCCTCTAAAAAATACAAGTGAAACAGTCTCTATAATTTAGGATCTTAGTTAACCAAGACCTTCGGCTCAAAGTTTTGTCCACTGCTTAGCAAAACACCTAAGACTGATTCAAGCGATCGCTGAATCAAAGCAATTCTTAGATTCAGACAATAAGAGCTCAGGCAGGTAATGCTAGCCTAAGAAAACTTTGAGAGCACTGGGATGTAGGCAAAATGCAGAAGCTTAACAGCCTACGAACTATGGATGTGGACAAAAACCCAGTTTAAGTATTTAATACTACTTCTGAATATAAATCCTACCAGAACAAGATCCTCCCTACAAGATGGCTTTGTTCAGGAAAATCTGTAGCCCTAGCAATGGGAGCAATTTTTTTGCATTTAAGGACGATGCCTTGTGGGTCTATCACAAGTTGAAACAAAGAGAACCCCTTCTTCGTCAAAGAAGATGGAATCTGAGGTGAAATTGATTATAAATTGACATTCTTTACCTCAAACAATCCCTCTTTTAGAGGGATATCGGGCATCGTATCGCTCTACTTTCCATTGCTGTCGGATAAGTTTTTATCGAGTTTAAGCGCCGATATATAACCTTACTCCAAGCAAATAGGTCACAATCCTATCGTAATTGCTTGCCGGAGAACGGGAAACGATTAAGAGGGATGATTTGACGCCTTATTACGCTGAATCGGGTGCGGTGATCGCCAAGCTGATGGTATAAAATCCTAGCGTAGATGGCGATAGTGTAACTACTTATCTTAATCCTTTCGGAGCCCTTGCTCATCGAACTCAATAGCTCTGGGGAAGATGTGAAGATAGATAAGCTAGAGCGTTTGGTTTGCTAGAGTAGCGGTTTGTTCATCACGGCGCCTGGTAGCTAGATGACCTTAGAGCTGCTGTGGACTAAATGCAAGCGGCATAGGGTTTCTAGCATTTATTTCTTGGCTGCTGGCAATGATTCGAAAGGCAAAGTAATACCGTAAGCTGAAATATATCATACGCAATCAGGAGACGCGAAGAAGTCCATGACTCAAGTGAAAGCCAAAGCTAAGTCTGATGATATTCCAGTTAACATTTACCGACCTAAGAATCCTTATGTCGGTAAATGTATTTCTAACGAGGAATTAGTGGGTGAAGGGGGCATTGGTACAGTTCGTCACCTAACTTTTGATATTTCGGGGGGGGACTTGCGATACCTGGAAGGTCAGAGTATTGGCGTCATTCCAGAAGGAACTGATGAAAATGGTAAACCCCATAAGTTAAGGTTGTATTCGATTGGCTCAACCCGACATGGTGACCATTGCAATGGTAAAACGGTGTCTCTCTGTGTTCGTCAGCTAGAATACAAGCACCCAGAGACTAATGAGACAGTCTATGGAGTTTGTTCAACTTACCTACGCAATATGCAGGTCGGGGATGACGTTAAAATCACCGGCCCGGTTGGGAAGGAAATGCTCCTGCCTGATGACCCAAACGCCAATATTATTATGCTAGCGACCGGAACAGGGATTGCTCCCTTTCGAGCCTATCTGTGGCGAATGTTTAAGGAGGACGCTAACCTCAAAGGGGGTTCCTGGTTGCAGAAGATAGTTAGGAAAAATGCATTTGGAGAGAAGCCATTGAACCCTGGATATCATTTCCAAGGGTTTGCTTGGCTGATTTTTGGTATTCCTACTACGCCAAATATTCTCTATAAGGAAGAACTGGAGGAACTTCAGCGGAACTATCCTGACCAATTCCGATTGACTTACGCTATTAGTCGTGAGCAGCAAAATTCCGAAGGCGGACGGATGTACATTCAGCATCGTGTAGCTGAACATGCAGATGAACTTTGGAAGCTAATCCAGAAGGATAACACCCATACCTATATCTGCGGTTTAAAGGGCATGGAGGGCGGTATTGATGAGGCTCTCGGCGCTGTTGCCGCTAAAGATGGGGTGGACTGGGCCGATTACCAGCGAAATATGAAAAAGGCTGGTCGCTGGCACGTAGAGACGTATTAGTCCCGTTTGCTATCAGCTATTAGCCGTTAACTATTAGCCTCCAAGCGTTAGCTTTAGGTTATTCATTTACAGAGTCAGGGGAATCGGCTCGATTCCCCTGACTTGTGGTTTGGAAATTTTCGGTAGGCAGGCGGTTATTCAATGCCGGAATGACATTGTACCCCTACAATTGGGTGAAGAGAGCGTGCAGAATGGATTAGGACTTTGGCTTTTAAGGTTGGTTTACTTGGGTTAGGAAACGTCGGTGCGGGTACGGCTCAGATTTTGTTAGATCCGGCTGAGCGACATCCTCTATTACGAGAATTAGAAATTTATCGGGTAGGGGTGCGATCGCTCGACAAACCCCGAGCAGTAGAAATTCCCCCTGATTGGTTCACCACTGATCTGGAAGCCATCGTTACCGATCCCCAGGTGGATGTGGTGGTGGAGGTAATCGGTGGTTTGGAGCCAGCCCGATCGCTGATCCTTAAGGCGATTGGTCACGGCAAACATATTGTCACAGCAAACAAAGCGGTAATCGCTCGGTATGGAGACGAGATCTTTACAGCTGCCAATGAGTCCGGAGTTTATGTATTAGTCGAGGCGGCAGTGGGAGGCGGGATACCTGTGATTCAACCGTTGAAGCAGGCCCTAAGCGTCAATCGCATCCATGCCGTTACAGGGATTGTAAACGGTACGACCAACTACATCTTGACCCGAATGCAGCGGGAAAGGGGAGATTTTGACGATATTTTGGCCGACGCCCAACGCTTAGGTTATGCCGAGGCTGATCCCACTGCTGATGTCGACGGCTTAGATGCAGCTGACAAAATTGCCATCTTGGCTTCGCTAGCCTTCGGGGGTCGAATCAAACTGTCGGAGGTTTATTGTGAGGGTATTTGTCAGGTAAGCGCCGCCGACATTGCCTATGCTGAACGCCTAGGCTTTGTGATCAAGCTGCTGGCCTTGGCCAAACGAGATACCTGTCCAGTTTCAAAAGAACAGCTGGATCAGCTCCAGGTCCGTGTTCATCCTACCTTGCTGCCTAACAATCATCCTCTAGCCAGCGTCAATGATGTATACAACGCTATTTTGGTGGAGGGTGATCCGATTGGCCAGGTGATGTTCTTTGGTCCAGGCGCTGGGGAAGGGCCAACAGCCAGCGCTGTGGTTTCTGACATTCTCAATATTGTGGCGGCTCTGAAAACCCATAGAGCAGCAGATAAAAATAGCCCTGCCGCCTTGAACCCACTGCTGGCTTGCACACATCAGCACTACTGCGAGATTAGCCCGATGTCAGAGTTGATTAGTCGTTTCTATGTGCGGGTGTTGGCTCAGGACCAGTCTGGCGTGATCGGTAAGCTTGGAACCTGTTTTGGTTGGCATGATGTCAGTATCGAGTCGGTGGTTCAAATTGGCATGTGTGATCAGATGGCTGAAATTGTCGTGGTCACCCACGAGGTTCAGGAGGGAAATTTCCAACGAGCTTTGACGGAAATTCGCTCTTTTAAGGAGATTGATAGTATTCCCAGCCTGTTGCGGGTATTGTAGATTTTCATCTGACTTTTCCAACCGCTTCGGCTAGAGACTGGGGCAGAGTATAGGGCATTGGGTATAGGGTTTTGTAGATGTTGAGCAGCTCCTCTCACAGTTCATCTTCAAAGCAATGCATCTCGGCAATAGAGCTTTGGCGATGGCGACGACAAGTTTGTCAGCAGACGACTAATGTGGACGCGCCAGAGCAGGAAGTTGACTGGTTGCTGCGGGAAGTGGCAGGCGTAGATAGGTTATCCCTGCGATTAGGAATGCTTAACGAGCACTCAATGATCACATTGCAGCGATCGCTGAGTGATCTCACCCAACTCTGGCGACAACGGATTGAAGAGCGAATTCCTGTGCAATACTTAGCAGGGATTGTTCATTGGCGTCATTTTTCTCTGAAGGTCTCTCCAGCGGCTTTGATTCCTCGACCGGAAACAGAGTTATTGATTGACTTGGCGATCGCCGCCATTAACCAAAGCTCCCTATCCAGTAAATTGCGTCAGAGTCCCTGGGTTGATTTGGGGACAGGAAGCGGCGCCATCGCCCTGGGATTAGCTGACGCTTTTCCCCAAGCCCAGATTTACGCTACGGATTGTAGTGGAGAGGCTTTGGAGCTTGCTCACCAGAATGGTTTACACGTCAACCTGGCTAACCGGATTCAATTCCGCCAAGGTTATTGGTTTCTGCCTTTGCAGGATTTGCAAGGCAAGTTAGGGGGGATAGTTTCTAATCCTCCTTATATCCCCAGCAGAGTGTTGCTAAATCTGCCGCCAGAAGTCACGCACCATGAACCCCATTTAGCACTAGATGGCGGTATTGATGGACTAGATTGCATTCGGCATTTGGTGGAAACAGCGCCGGATTATCTGCAACCTGGGGGAATTTGGCTGATTGAGATGATGGCCGGACAAGCTGAAACGGTAAAGGCTTTGCTTTGGGAGCAAGGAGTCTATCAAAACATTCAGATTCATCAAGACTTAGCCGGTATTGAAAGGTTCGCCTCAGCTGAACGTTATTAAAAGAATAGATCTCAAAAATTACTTGTCTTTGTCATTGGTCACTTGTCATTTGACCAATGACCAATGGCCAATGACCAATACAATCTTGATTAGTCTTCTCTTTCCCTATTAGACAGGCGTTTTAGAGAAATGCTGGCGGCTGCAGATACTTGAGGATGGGGATCTTTTTCAAGGAAGTTGAGGGCAGACTGACTCTTTTCGCCGGGAAGGTTTCCCAGCGCTTCGGCAAGACGTTGACGGGTTAGCCAATCATCGGATTGGGCAAACCGCAAGATATCGTCAGTGGCTGCTAAGTCGCCGATTTCGCCTAAAGCAGAAATTGCGGCCTGCTGTAGTACAACTTCTTTACTCTCTAGGGTTTGGATCAGCGCATCATGGGCTCGAGGATCTTTCAGGTTGCCTAGGGAGACTACTGCACTAAAGCGCACTAGCCATTCCTCATCTTCGTCCAATGCTTGCACCAAGGGTTCAAGAGCCCGCTTATCCTCCAGGTAACCCAAAGCGCCTGCTGCACTGGCCCGAACCCCGTAATCCGGATCGCTTAGCAGCAGGTTAACCAAGACCGAGTAACTGTCTTCCGTTGGCTTTCTTCCCAGCATAGAGATCGCCATGGATCGAACTTGGTGGTTTTCATCATGCAGCACTTTCTTAATTAAGGGCGTAGCATCGACAGCCGGTACTTTTTCTAAGGACAGCAGAGCCAACATACGATCCGCGAGATTCTCGCTTTCAAGTTTTGCCGCAATTTGTTCCAGGTTAGATTGGCTCATTTTGCTTCTTTAACATAGTCCACCCCGATGACCTCAAACCCAGCAACCGCAAATAGGAGAGCATCGTGACTTCGAGTACAACAGCTCGTCCCGGTTTGGACGACTCAGATGACTGGAGCTACTTCACAAAGGAAGGCGCAGGTTGACCAATGATATCCATTGAATTGCGCCTTGATGGCGCCGTTGCTCCCAGAAATCATTCCCTAGCGTGGATTGTGATGAGGAAGGCGACTCTATCATGACATTCACCCAATTGCACAAAAGAGTAACCCTACATCAATTTAATCCTTATTTGTCATCGAGCTAAGACAGGTAACTCATCTTCATGAGTTACCGTTTCCCTGCTTGAAGTTCTGTATACTTAGAACCTAAGCTTTTTAAGATTCCCATGTATTCTCAAATACCTACGATTCATTTCTATGAGGGCATTTCAGAGGAACTGAGCAACGTAAGCTTGCGGCGCGATCGGGCTACTGGGGGTCGTAAGGTAGTATTCATGTTCCAAAAACTGGAGTCTATAGAACGCTTCAATACTTTTAAGAATCGCTTCGCGGGTACGTTTCGCTTAACAGATAGTGAGGGAGAAATCAGCGTCGAACCTTCAGGCATAAGATTCATCTTCGACGGCCCAGAGGGAGACGACCTGGAGCGAGTGGAATGTACGTTGGAAATCGATCGAAACGATCACTGGGAAAGATTTATGCGATTTATGCACCGATATGCTGAGGCGAATGGCATGGCTTATGGAGAAACAGGGGGGCAAGAATCATGAAGGTAGTGGTTACTGGGGCGACTGGATTTGTCGGCAGTCGTTTGGTGGAGCGTCTACAGACAGAGGGGCATACTGTGAAAGTGTTGACCCGTAACTCAATCCGAGGTCGGAGAGTCTTTCCGGCTGACGCCTTTCCGAATGTTGAAGTGACGTCCTACTCACCGCTAGAGTCAGGAGATTGGCAACAAACGATCGCAGGTTGCGATGGGGTGGTTAATCTGGCCGGAGAACCGATTGCAGAAAGCCGCTGGACTCCCGGTCGTAAGCAAGCCATTCTCAATAGCCGCACAATAGGTGCGCAGAAAATTGTAGAGGCCATTGCCAAGGCTGACCCCAAACCTGAAGTTCTGGTCAACGCTTCCGCCATTGGCTACTACGGTACTAGCGAAACAGCGACCTTTGATGAAACAAGCTCACCTGTCGCCGCCGATTTTCTGTCTCAGGTTTGTCAGGCCTGGGAAGCAGAAGCTCAAAAAGTTGAAAAAACAGGCGTCCGACTCGTCATTCTGCGAGTTGGCATTGTGCTGGGAAAGGGGGGGGCGATCGCTCGTATGCAGCTTCCCTTTCAGCTATATGCAGGGGGACCCATTGGCAGTGGTCGCCAGTGGTTTTCCTGGATTCATCGGGAAGATTTGGTTAGCTTGATCCTCAAAGCCCTCACTGATCCTAAGCTACAGGGTAGATTCAATGCGACAACTCCCAATCCAGTCCGCATGAATGAACTCTGCAAAGCGTTGGGAGAAGCAATGAATCGTCCGTCCTGGTTACCCGTTCCGGATTTTGTGATTGAAACTCTGTTGGGGGATGGCGCCCAGGTGGTTTTGAAGGGGCAGAAAGTTCTGCCAAAACGGACTCAAACAATCGGCTTTCAGTATCAGTATCCTAAGATTGCTGAAGCCCTGAAGGAGATTCTTAGCCCTTAAAAATCGGGCGCCAACTTAAAGTGGAAAATTATTCCTGAGATAGAATTCAGCTGCCACTTGTGATCTGAGCAATGATCAATGACCAATAACCAATAACCAAAAAAAATCTTGCCCAGCCAGGACAATCTGGCTGAAGTGGATACCCTAAGACTTACCTAGTCCAATGTTATAGAGTTGAGGATTTTCAGAAGACTACTCTGGGTAATCACGCCTCTGAGATTTCCCTGTTTATCAGCCACCACCAATCGGCGCAACCGCCGTTGCTGCATCTTCTGGTGAGCATCCCAAAGGGCGTCCTCTGGTTGCATGAGAAACAGAGGGGTGCTCATTACTGCTTGAGCCTGCAATTCTTGAAAATCAAATCCCAATGCCTTGAACTGGACAATATCGCGCTCGGTGACAATTCCGATGGGAGTTTGGGGCATAGGGTGCGGGGTGGAGGGTGGGCAGTGGGAGGGATTTAGAGTTTGGATTTTGGCTTGGGGATTATCTTCGGTAATCACCACACAACTCACGGAATGGTGAGTCATTAGTTGGGATAGTTGCAGCAATGAGGTTGAAGGGGGGGCATGAACCAGCTGAGTGGTCATCACATCTGCTACCTGCCAGAACTGTAACAGCTTGCTGGGCTGCAATGCATGCCGCAGGGTAGAAAAGGTGATCAGCCCCAAAAGTTGATCATTCTTATGAACAACGGGTAGATGTCGAATATGGTGCTGACGGAGTAAACTAAGGGCGGTATAGATATTCTTAAATTTATGTATGGGTAGGGTAATAACCTTTGAAGTCATTAATTTCTCAACCCAAATCCCTTCCAGAGTCTGCTGACTCGCCGCCAGTTTGACGATATCTCGTTCAGTGAGAATCCCCAATAGCTGCGAGCCTTCTGTTACTAAAGCGCAGCTAGTTCGGCCCCGGCTATAAAAGTCGCAAATTGCGGCTTGGTCAACCAGGGAGTTACTGATGCATCTAGTTTGGCTCATTAAGGAAATCACATCCACCAGGAACATATCAGGTGATACCGTCAATGGACGGCGATCAATAACCTGCTCCAGAGAAAAGGAATCCAAAGTGAACCGAGAAGGTTGCATAAATCAATCGCGTCAGGGGGGCGCCCTAGCGCTAGATCGCTTATAGGGTCCTAATCTCCAATATGAGGGGAAGATCAAACCCTAAAGTTATTCTTACTTATTCAACTCTATAATGCACGAACTTTTGAAAACCTTTCTGCCAGAGAGAAATAGGAAGAATAATCTGAAAGACCACAGACAAAGCGATTCCGTCAAGAGATCGAACTTGAATAGTTAACTAGAAGAGATGAATATATATTAAAAGTGTGAATATTTTAGACATTTATCGAAACTAATCAAGGATTTTGACGCAATGTATCTGGCGGAGTCAGATTGAATTGGCATGCTGCGATCGCGATCCAGATTTTAACCTTAGGACCCTATGTTCGAGCTAGTTCAAATTATAATCTCCGTTAATGATTTACAATCTTATAGCACTTGTATAGAATGATATCTGTATACGTTTGCAATGCAATTTTGCTCTTTCGTAATACTTAGGCAATTCACCATTTTTGCACCAGCTTGATATAAAGTTTTAGACAATATACTGAAGTTTATTATAAAGAGAACTTAATCTCTCAAATCCTTAGTCTTTAGAGGAATCAGGTCTTTTTTAACCACTCTACATTGATCAAAAAAGGGAACTAAACTAGATTTGGCTGCTATTCTCCAGAAAAAGTTAGAGAATATCTACAGAACCATGGAAAACCTGAAAAAGAGCTGCTCTAAAACTACGGCATGAGTGAAAACCGTTTATCGATTGTATCGATTTAACTTTTCAGTTCCTACGGCAGGTTTCTCCATCCCTTGAATAGGCCAGTGGATAGTTCTTAGATAGAGGAAAAGTATCATCAGGTCCAGCATTAAACCCAAAGCCAATCAGTACATAATAGTTTTTGATCCAAACCCCAAATCGAGTCACAGAAATCGTCTCCAGTGGTGAAGTTTGCTTAAACTGGGATAACAATTCTGGACAGATCGGATGCCAGTCATCCCCTAAGATGAGAGCGTTTTTTCCTTGAAACTGGTCCGAGTCATACCAAAAGTCGAATTGATCAATTCGACTTGAGAGCGCCATTACCGTTGGGTGATTCAGTTGATAGGCTAGGGCGGATGCGGAGCGGTAATCGGTTGTCAATATAAGTGGAGCGTCACCCAGTTCGGCTGACTTTGCCTTGATTACAGTCGCTGCTTGCCGCCAGCCAAACAACATGCGGCTGTCTAAATCCCCCGCTTCGCTGAATAGGGCGGATAGGGGCAGGAGGCTGTAGTGAATAACTAGGACTGTAGCGATGATTAAGCCGTAGAGTTGGGCGCTTAAGAGGAGGGTATGGGTGGAGGGGTAGAAGGGTGAATGGGTGGAGGGGTGATGGGGATTTTGGATTTTGGATTTTGGATTTTGGATTTTATCTCCCCCATTCTTCCTATCTCCCCCTTCTAGACGCGATCTGTCGTCTCTCCTACTCCCCTGCTCGCCTTGCTCCCCTGCTCCCTCCAGATTTCTCATAAACACTGCCGGTAGTAGAGGGAACAGGAGGGGATAGGCCAGGATGTTCCAGTAGTAGTTGGCGGTGGATAGGAGGGAGATTGCAGTCAGGGTTCCGGTGGAAATGGCGAATACCCAGAGTGCTACCTTTCGATAGACGGATTGGGTTGGATTCTGCGGGTTGCGTTTGATGGTTTGGCAGATTGCCCCAACGCTGAATGGAGATAAGATTAGGATCGACAGCAGCAGGAACCCTAAGGTTTCAGCGGGCTGGAGGTGAAATCCATCGGCGTCGGTACTATTCAGGCTGCGATCGAAATAGAAACGAAATGATTGAAAGTCATTGGTATAATTCCAGATCAGAATAGGTAGGAGGGCGCTGGTTGCGATCGCGATGGCCAAATAAGTGCGGCGATCGCGTAGCAGGGGACGGAGAGACTTGTCTGAGATCACCGTAGCGGCAAAGCCCAGCGCCATAAATACCGCAATGTACTTACACAGGCCAGCTAACCCAAGGGCAATGGCAGCTGCATACAGTCGCCAGCTTTCTCCCTGTCCATTTTTCCGATACTCGTCTAAAAAGGTGATGAACAGATGGGCTGAAATCAGCGATAAGGTAATCAGCCAATGATCATGCCAGGCCAAGGCCAAGAATACAAAGTAGAGCGGCGATGACAATACCAGGATGACAATTAACCAAAAGGCATGTTTAGCCTTTGACCCATAGAGGTAACGGGTAATTCGATAGACAGTGTAGAAGAAGATGACGTTGCTAATCAGGTTGGGTAGTCTCAGGGTGAAGGTTGAACGCCCTAAAACAGCTGTGAATAGGCCCTGAATCCAGGCGTGTAGAGGGGGATGGTCATAATAGGAAAAAGCGGGATGCTGTCCCCATAGCCAGTAATAGGCTTCGTCGGAGTTAGGAAATGCAAAGAGCCAAAACACTAGACGTAATCCCAGCAAGGTGGAGAGCGAAGGGAAGGTATACCTAAAAACTGGTGATGCAAATAGCTTCATGCTTAGCGCTTGAAATGCATTAGATAAACAGATTGCAGCCACGACGCTCACCTGCGGTCCTTTTGCGTCAGTTGACTGAGTCAGTTGACGATGTCTGACTATACTTAATCCCTAACCACCCATTTCCAAAACGGATGACTGGGTCCTTGTTGAAGAATATGAAGCAGCTGTCTTTCCAGACGTCGCCGTTCCGCCTTAGCAAGACCAAATAGAATATGGCGGCTTTCGCTGATCAATAAGGAGA
>JAKSDM010001371.1 GCA_022360135.1 Pseudanabaenales cyanobacterium
AAGACAGCCAAACTCCAGGCCGTTGCCTTGGCAGGCAAGTTAGCTTCAAGGATCAGGTGTTCGATTTCTGGCAAGTGGCGAGTTGGACGATGAGGGGGAGCCGATGCCGGTAATTCGGCCGGTTGGGTGAGCGGGTGAGCGCTCGCCAATGCCGACTTGGAGTCTGCTGTGACGCCGAAATGGCAATCAGAATGATCATGGCGAGGGGCCGGGGGGGAGACTTTAACGGTACTGGCGGGGTTCATAATCGGGGCGGCAAGATCCGGGGCGTCTGATTCAGTCCTGACGGCCAATAGATGGACATGTATTTTAATAGCAGCCTGTCCATTACGGCGCACTGCCTCCGCCTGCAGTTCATACTCATCCCCAATGCCTAAGCGTTCCAAAGTTTCAATCAGATATGTCAGAGGCACGCCAGCATGCACCAGAGCGCCTAGGCACATATCGCCCGCAATGCCTGTGGGGCAGTCCAGATACGCTAACTTTTTCATAAAAAAAAATTATCTAATGGGTAATCGGTGTTCACTAATCGGTAAAGTAATGCTTTGAGTTTTAATACCTCATTGCCAATCACCATTAACCTTTAAAGTTTTTTAACCTGCCTACACTCCACACCACCCCCAAACTCCCCTGTTCTTTAATAAACTTTCGTTATGATTACAGTTGCGACAACGGTTTATAAGATCCATCCTGATAATCCCCAAGATCGGGAAATTGAGGCGGTCAAGGACGCCCTGCAGCGGGGGGCGCTGATTCTGTATCCGACCGATACGGTTTACGCTATCGGTTGTGATCTCACGGTTAAGTCAGCAGTCCAACGAGTCAGAAAGCTGAAGCAACTTGCCAATGATAAACCGCTAACATTCCTTTGCTCTTCTTTGTCCAACATTGCTGATTACGCCAGGGTCAGCGACACGGCTTATCGCATCATCAAACGCTTGATTCCGGGTCCTTACACGTTCCTGCTGCCCGCCACCAAGCTGGTTCCCCGCTTAGTGATGAGTCCGAAGCGGAAAACAACTGGCATTCGAGTCCCAGATTCTCCGATCAACCTGGCTTTGATAGAAGCTCTAGGCAATCCGGTGATTTCTACCTCTGCTTTATCGATAGCGGTTCAAAACCAGAACTATAAGGATCCCTTTAACCTGTCTAAGGCGGAGTTATTCGACCGGCTGGACGGCTTGGTGGACGGAGTGATTGATAACGATGCAGAGCTGCAGTATCAGGTTTCAAGCATTTTGGATCTGACCGCAGAGCGGCCCGTACTCACCCGTAAAGGATTGGGCTGGGAGGCGGCTATTGCTTGGGGGGTGGAACCCAGCTGAGAAACCAATTGCTGTACTGTCCACTCAATTGTCACATAGGCATATTAACTTTATCTTTCCTTTATAGAAGAGAAAAATCTCGGTTTCGCTGGTTAAAAGGTAATTTCAAGCTGATCAGATGAAGCTTTGCCGGGATAAATCGGGCAAGCTTTATAAACGGTGAAACAGTTGCTTGGGATAGTGACACATGCTTTGAACAAGAGCAGGCGGGAAATTTCTAAAGTGAAACTATCAATCAAGGTAAGGGGGTTCGGTAAGACTGAATCGCTAATGACTAACCACCACTAAGACCTCCCGGGAGGGACTTACACAGGTAAATTCATTACGGTTACAGTTACACCGGGTTTTCAACCGAGAAACCAATCAGCCTCTAGAGTCCTCCAGCTTGGGTGTGGTTTCTATCCAACCTCCGTTATCTATTTCGTGCATCACCCAAAAACTATGAATACCCAATCTGCCTCCTCCAAAAAGGTCCATTGTTCTGGACTTCGCCAAGTTTCGACTCATCTATCCCAGCCACAGCGTTACGAGATTTCCGCGTCATCCTCCAAGCTATCTTGCCCTTCGGATTCTCCTAAACCCATTTTGCTTAAAGCTGATGCGGTAAATCTGGAGAACCCTCAAACCGATCAAGGGACCCCTCTCTCTGAAAATGATCCGTCTGCCCCTGAGCCAGCAATCAATGATCCGTCTGCCTCTGAGCAAGCA
This sequence comes from Pseudanabaenales cyanobacterium, assembly GCA_022360135.1. Taxonomy (GTDB): domain Bacteria; phylum Cyanobacteriota; class Cyanobacteriia; order Phormidesmidales; family Phormidesmidaceae; genus JAKSDM01. The sequence goes on from JAKSDM010001371.1 coordinate 2,034, forward strand.
ATCGTTGAGATGCTTTGTCAGGCGTTTCGGGCAGATATCCCCACCCATTCGAAAAGTATTCAGACGGTTGCCTCCCGCATGGCGGCTGAGGTCGTGCGTATTTGCCTCAAGAGCGATCGCATCCAAGCCTCTGGTGAAGTAAGCAACTGGCAGCAGTCCCTAGCCGAACACCGGCTGAAAAAATGTTTGGAATATTATCAGCTAGGGTCCAGTCGAGGTCGGGTTGAACTCCATAGTCGGTTGAGTGCGATCGCCTATCGATACATTGCTCCCAACCAAGCTCAATTAGGCTTCCAAGGGCGCTATATCCTCCTGGAAGATTTTCTCCAAAACTTCTACATCGAGGTGATTAAAGCCTTCAGACGAGAAAATCAACTCCCGGCTGATTACACCCCACGGACTCGGCTGGAACTAGCTGAATATATGGCCTTTAGCGAACAGTACGCCAAGCGTCGGATCTCGCTTCCGGGTTGCCATAACCAGCAGCTGATTGTCTTACGGGCGCAAGCATTCGCCAAACGCCAGCCTCAAGAAGCCTCGGTTGATATTGAAATGGCGGTGGAATCGGGTAAAACAGAGGACACCGAAAGCTATTCCCGCTCCCCGTTTGTCCACCAAATTCG
>JAKSDM010000161.1 GCA_022360135.1 Pseudanabaenales cyanobacterium
AGGAGCCAGGAGAAAACGATTCTAACTCCAGAATTCTGACTCCCGCCTCCTTTCCACATTCTGACTCCTGCCTCCTAAATTCTTGCTCAGATAGAACTTTCCAGCTTAAGATGATACCCAACTGACTGACTCATTTCAGTCGGCCTGGAGACTGTTTTAATTGAACTATCGGATTTAATTAGGCGGATTTAATTAGGCGGATTAATTAGGCCATCGGAATCTGGGTTTCTTGGAATCATAGGTAGGAGTGAACGAATGCTGATTGTTATTTGCTTTATCAGCGCCTTTATCTTCGCCAGTCTGGTGGAATACTGGCTGCACCGTCTGATGCATGTTTCTGAGCGCCTTGGCGAACGTCACCGAGATCACCACCGCCGCAACGAAGGTCAAGGTGTGCTGTGGGAGTTCCGGGATTACGTCCAAGGTAGCTTCATCGCTATGTGCATCCCTTTCCTATTTTCACTGCCAGCTGGAATTGGTTGGTTTACAGGGGCGCTAGTATATTCAGCCTTCTCAGCTTACGCCCATCAACTACAGCACGAAAATCCAATCAAATGCTTTTGGATGAAGATGCCTGTCCACTACGTTCACCATAAATATGGCATGTGGCGTCATAACTTTGGTCTTGCGGTGGATTGGTGGGATCATGCCTTTGGCACTTACAAATTTGTAGACTGGTTAACAGAGGAGGAGTTGAGTCAGCCAAAACGAACCTATTGGCAGCTTCGCTGGCGGTAATACCAAATGGATATGAACCTGCGCAGAATAGTTCATATTAAAACCTTTGACAGCAAGGCTTTCAGCTTCTGAATTATGCTCGTCTTCATTTTGAATTGGTATAAGGGTAATCTACTTAGGCTAAAATCTATCTAGGCTAATATTTATAGCGCTTTTCGCTTGTGTAGAATACATCTCGGTGAAGGTAGGGTGTAAGGTGTGGTTCATGCAAATGAAAAATCGCTAGCTATGAATAATGAACCAAAGCTCTAAGTCATTTTTGCTACTACTAGCATTAATCGTCAGTCTTGCCGTGATGTCGAGTGCTTCCTGGCATTCCCTTGAAGAGATTCATTACTTTAAATCTTTCTACCCAGAAGAATTTTCTGTGGCAGAAGTTTTTTATGCCAGCGCTGTGGAATTGATCAAAGTAACGATTATTGGTGCGCCCTTCTTCTTGATTATGCTTGTCAGTCTTTATCTGCTTGGTCTTAGCAGTAGAAAAGATAAAAATGACTAGAATTAGGAAAGCAATAAATCCACTTCAGCAATCGCAGCACGGGTTCCGCCTAAATTGTATGGTGAATGAGGTAGCCCAAGTCATTAACGATTTCACCCGCAACTAGCAATTTGGGTATTCCTGCATGGCCAATCAGCTTTCCAATTGATGTCAAGCTCACAGCATAGTGACCAAACCCATGCTGCATGTAACGCTTGATGCTGTGCGCGATCACAGCTTTGATCTGAATCTTGGGTAAAAGCCTCTGGCCAATAATGCATCGTAATGGAGTCAGACATTAGGGTAAAGAGCATATCCAAATCTTTCCATTGATACAGTCTGATTGTAAGATGTTGCATTTGCAGCCGCATTGTGAAGAATCAGAGCAAGTACAGATGAATACTACTTTCTCGGGCTAGTAGTTCACAGCTCAAGACTGCTAGCATTCAAGATATGCGTTCGGGTTCGAGGGGTCTTAACCCGTTCTCTGAGTGTCACAGTATCTAACCCAATTGATTTATAATAACTGTCCTGGTGCCTTCTAATCCTCGAATCTCATTGCCTAATCATCAACTCTCTGTATCTTTATCGCCACAGCGCATTTTCGTCACAGGGGCTAGCGGCTGTATTGGCCACTACATTATTGAGTCGTTAATTGAGGAAACGGATCATGAGTTATATCTCTTAGTCCGTAACCCTGACAAGCTAATGATTGATACTCAAATTCGCCCAGGCGTCAAAATTCTCCAAGGCGATCTGAGAGACATTGAGCGATTCTCTGATCTTTTAGCCACAATGGATACCGCTATTCTAGCGGCAGCTTGTTGGGGAGGGCTGCAGGAGGTGTTTGAGATCAATGTCGAGAAAACGCTCCAGTTAATCAACCTGTTAGACCCAAACCACTGTCAACAGGTTATTTATTTCTCGACAGAGAGTATTCTCAATCAGAACAATGAGTTGCGCAAAGAGGCTGGGGAAATTGGCACCGACTATATCCGCAGCAAATATGTGTGCTATCAACGCCTATCTGAGCTAGCGATCGCGCCCCATATCACGACATTGTTTCCCACCTTTGTATTTGGGGGAGATAAAGACAAGCCCACCTCTCACCTGTTTTCTGGTCTAGCGGAAGTAGCCAAATGGGTAGACGCCATCCGTTTCTTTAAAGCGGATGGCAGCTTCCACCTAATTCACGCCCGCGATATCGCCACCGTTGTTCGTCACTTGATCGATCATCCTCCAGCGGCTGGCGAACCTCGCGATCTAGTGCTCGGGAATCCGGCTATGACGGCGAATCAAGCGATTGAAGAAGCATGTGAATATTTGGGTAAGCGAATTTTCTTTCGCATCCCATTGTCCATTGGGTTAGCGAACAATGTGCTGATCCCTCTATTTCGGCTGCAAATGGCTGCTTGGGATCGGTTTTGCATGGACTACCGTCATTTTATTCACAAG
>JAKSDM010000086.1 GCA_022360135.1 Pseudanabaenales cyanobacterium
ACTTTGGATCCTGTTGCATCAAGCTGGCTATGAGGTTGAGTTTGTGGGTTCAAGGCAAGCTCATTTTGGTGGACCCGCTCCCTATACAGACTTCGACCCAGATCATGAAGGCTACTGGGGTTGGCGGACGGATCAGATTTTGGTCCACATCAACGATTGGGTTCGCACAACGCAGCCTGATATTGTGCTGATTCACCTTGGCACCAACGACCTGAGAGCAGGTCAGAGCTTGGAAAGTACTATGGATGAGCTGTGGGATCTGATTCAAGCCTTGCGCCAGGAGAATCCCTCAATTAAGGTGCTGTTGGCCCAACTGATTCCGATAGCAGGTAGCGAAGCTGAGGTAGAGCAATTGAACCAGCTCATTGCTTTAGTAGCTGAATATATGAGTATAGAGACTTCACCAGTTATTTTGGTTGATCAGTTTAGTGGATTCAATGCGGCGATAGATCAAGACACCTATGACGGTGTACATCCCAACCAATTAGGTGAGCAGAAACTAGCTGAGCGGTGGTTTAGCGCTCTGCAACAGGTCCTAGTTCTACCGCAAATTAGATATTAATAATAGGCCTGATCTCGTCCTTTCTGCTTAGCCTGGTATAGAGCCAAATCGGCAATTTGCAATAAGCCTTGGGGGGAACTGCTAGAACTGGGAGTAAGGGAAGCAATCCCGAGGCTTACGGTGACATGATCGCTGACATTGGATGAAGGATGAGCGATATGAAGTTGCTTCACTGTATTCCGGATAAACTCTGCCACCTGAATGGCTCCAACGCTATCGGTGTTGGGCAAAATAACGCCAAACTCTTCACCCCCATAACGGGCCACCAAATCAGCTGGGCGCCGTGAAGCATTCAGCAATGCTTGGGCGATTTTCTGTAGGCATTCATCCCCTTTGGGATGACCATAGGTGTCGTTGTAACGCTTGAAATAGTCAATATCACAAAGGATAAGTGATAGGGGTTGCCCCTCCCTCAATAGACGATTCCACTCTTGAAGCAGCGTGTTGTCAAAGCAACGACGGTTGGGAATTCGAGTTAAGCCATCTAAGAGGGCTATGTTTCGTAGCTCTAGATTCGCTGCTTGAACTTGTTCGTAAAGCAGACTTTGCTGAATCGCGATCGCCAATTGGTCGGCAACGGCTTGAACGAGTTCTATTTGAAAATCTTGCCAGACATAGGTTTGCCGAATTTTGATTAAGATCAGACTGCCCCAAACGACGGAACCCACCGACAAAGGCGCCAGCAGCCAAGCGCCGGGAAAAGGTTGAGCAAGGAAACAATTACATTCATCTTTGAGCCTAAAAACGTCGTTAATTTGGACAATTTCCAGGGCTTTGAGCCGCTCAGCCAAAGGGTTCTCTTGGTCAGGGATCTCTTGCCTTACAATCTTGGGCGCATCAGGATTGGGGTGGTAATCAGCCACATGGATCCAAAGCTGTTCGTCAGGTAAATACTGAACCAGGTACACTTGATCGACTTGCAGAAATTTACCCGTCTCAGAAACAGCGGTGGAAAAAATAGTGTTCAAATCTAGGGAATCGCGAATTGCCTGAATCACCCGGTTCAGGGCCTTTTGCTGCTGAGCTTGGCGGCGTAGCTCGGCTTCGGCTCGCTTGCGATCGCTAATATCTTCAATGACTATAATCGAATAGCTTGGATGATTGGCGGAATTTCGAACCAGTGAGACAGTCACATTAGCCCATTTCACTTGATCTGATTTGCAGATAAATCGTTTCTCTAGAGTAAAAGCAGGGATTTCTCCGGCCAACATCCGCTCTCTTTGCGCTTGACTGACGGCTAAGTCATCAGGGTGGATTAACTCCTGAAACCTCTTTTGCAAAAGTTCCTCCGCTTCATACCCAAAGAAGTCATAGAGGCTCTGATTAACCTGAAGATACTTGCCGGATAAATCGGTTAGTGCGATTCCCAAAGCGATTCGCTCAAAAACTGTACGGTAGCATTTCTCATGCTCCCAAAGCGTTATTTCAGGATGTACGCCGCCAGCGCTACTCTCAGTGTCAACAACTCGTATTGCTGCTGAACCCTCAGGCAGGGGTAAGTCTTCAAAGATTTCCTGAGATAAATTTTCCGTAGCTATCTGAGCCACCATCCCTTCTAAATTGACTTTAATTTCTGTAACGATTTGATTGAGTTTTTTTAACTTTAATTGGGTTAAGGAAGATTCATTGAGATGTTGGGAGAGCGCTTTGATCCTGCCAGTTAAGGAACGAATCATTATGAATAGAGGTCTCGTTCCCATTTGCAGCTGCAATCAAGCAAGATATTCACATACATTAACTTACCCCGATTTAACAGTTTGGAATGCATGTGAAGAATGTCTAATAGATCTCCGACACTTATGTTCATCGTCTGATTTGACATTCAGTGACGGTGTTTTGCTGGCTATTGCCGGGAGTCAGAATCTACTCTTAATAATAAATACTCATCTCTTAGAAGATTTTCCGGAAATGATCCTATGCGCCATTGACGCCTATGGCTCTAACTGTCAAATTCATCTGCCAAGGCTACAGATATAGCCATCAAGCGATTCTGGATATGTCAATGGGCTCTATTAGAGCCGGAAACAAGCCTGCGAGGAGCGAGGAGTAGAGGACTTGAGTCCATTACAAAGGGTTTCGACTCCATAGCCATTCCCGATTGTATTCAATACATCTTAATGAATGTATTGAATATAGAAATACAATTATTTGATTTGCAAATGAAAAATGCTTTTTAGGGCTATGCAATCCCTATCTAACAAGGATTATGTATAGGATTTACAACTGATTAAGGATTACTATATAGTGGGGTGAACCGGATGCATGGAGTTAATGTTCTGTATTTAACCGTCTTACCGTTTCGTATTTTCAGCAATTTGCCTTGTGTTCTCCGCTGTACGAATTGAAGCTACAAATGTTTCTAGACCAACCCTGACGAAAATTGCATAAAGCAAGAAAACGAATGATGAAATAATTAGAACTCCTAAGCCTGCCAACCCTCCTTGACTGAAGCCGCCTATGATCACAGCCAACGCCAAAAAAGCAGCCACAATCAAGCCGATCAAATAAAGAACGCCGACAATCTGAGTCGCGACAAATTCTGAAACAAAAAATCAAATGATTTTCCGAAAAAGCCTCTTCGCTGAGCCATTATTTATATGGTGCCTAATTTTATTGCTTTAGAGAATTTACCTCAATAGAGTAAGTGAAACTCTGCTTAAAGTCCTGGTGTTTTGATTTTTCTTAATTTTCTCTACCCTCTTGACTTTGAATCAGGAAGACATCATCAGCAAGCTTCATCAAAGCCAAATTTTCTACTTACTCAAACGAGAACCGTTCCAGCAAGGTACCGCCATGAAACGCTACCATGCGGAGATGGACAATAACGTTGCACTGAAGGGGTTGGTTAGCGATGATATCGGTAGAGCTGTAGATTTCTAAAGATGAATTCCGGGCCAGCTGGCAATGGCGTCGGTTGACCTAAC
>JAKSDM010000230.1 GCA_022360135.1 Pseudanabaenales cyanobacterium
GTTGCTGGCTAACTCCGCCACTCGAGTTCTCAAACCGATCGGTCCTTGATGTGCATCTAACATGTACGCTGACTCCCTAGCAAGGCGTGAAAGTATCGCGGAACGCCTCATATCATCATTATAAGGCGATATGGACACGCTGAATATCGCCTTAGCCATCCAAGGATTTGTGGGCGCACCAGGAACTCATCTAGAGATAGTTAGAGGAGATATCAGCTGTCTCAAGCGCGACGTCGTTGCTCGCGCCCCCCATGGCGACGCCTACAGACGCCTGGGCTAAGACGTTGGTGCATCATTAATGCCGTCAGCGGCTATCAAAATCCACACCCCCCATCCCATGTACCTTGTTCGGGCGGCGTCAGCCCTATTGGTTGACTAGCGTCTGCCGTCTCCCGATCAAGCCACTGGTAAATCTCCAAGTTAGTATGGGGACAGCAGGTGCAGCCAGCACACTTTTCAGGCGCAGGGAGTTTGCGGATGCGGCCCTTGCGACTGAGCTTGTTCAGCATGGGCTGGAGGGTTTGACTGTCGATGTGAAAGTGCAGGGATAGGTCTAACACGGAGACGACGCCGTGACTTTTAATGTAGCTTTGGACATTGCGCAACATCTCACCTGTCCCTTATCTCCTATCAGCTTTCTAACAACATCGTCCGTCTACGTCGAGCCGGGCGGGAGTAGCGCATGAGCGCTAAAGTCGCGAGCAGGACAGCGGTTAGCCCCAAAATCCATGCAACTGAACTGGACGGATGCCGCGAGAAGGTCATCGTCTGGTAGTATAACACCGCACTCCAGTAGGCCAGGCCAGTGGTCCAGAGGCCAACGAAGGCCGTCCAGCCAGCATTGGTTTCCCGATAAACGGCGCCCATGGCGGCGACACAGGGAAAGTACATCAGCACGAACAGCAGATAGGCGAAGGCCCCCACTCGACCGTCAAATCGCAGGGCCATCTGGCCGAAAGTAGTGAAAGCAACTTCCTGTTCAGCCGCGGCTATTTCCACATCGCTGACATCGCCAACAGACAAACCCAGGGGATCCAAAAGGGTTCCAGGCAGCGCCGCCAAGTTAGCCGGGATCGTCGCGAAGGCCTCACCGACGACGCCGAGGAAGTCGAAGCCTTCCTCCGCCACGTTGACTCCAGCTGCGATGGCTTCGTCTTGGCCCAGCTGGGTGTAAAGGGAATCGAGGGCGCCAACGACGGCTTCTTTAGCAAAGACTCCGGTGAAGATGCCCACGGTGGCGGCCCAGTTCTCCTGAGTCATCCCCATGGGAGCAAAGATTGGCGTGATGGTCTGACTAATGGAACTTAGGATGGAGTTTTCGCTGTCTTCGTTGCCAAAGGAGCCGTCTGTGCCGATGGTGCTCAGCAGGCTAAGCATCATCACCATCACCACAATCACTCGACCAGCCCTGAGGATAAAGGCTTTCAGCCGTTCCCAGGTACGGATCAGCACCCCTTTGAGGGTAGGCAGGTGGTAAGTGGGCAGCTCCATCACAAAGGGCGCCGCTTCCCCTTTGAGCAAGGTGTGTTTCATCACCAGCCCGGTGAGGACAGCCATACCCATGCCAATCAGATACAGCAGGAATACGATATTCTGCCCGGCTGATGGGAAAAAGGCGGCGGCGAACAAGGCGTACACGGGCAGCCGCGCGCCACAGGACATGAACGGGTTCATCAAGATAGTGAGGATGCGATCGCGCCGATTCTCCAACGTCCGAGTCGCCATAATCGCTGGCACATTACAGCCAAAGCCCACCAGCATCGGAATGAAGGATTTACCCGGCAGCCCAACGAAGCGCATGAAGCGGTCCATCACGAAGGCGGCCCGAGACATATAGCCGCTGTCTTCTAGAAAAGCCAGGAACAGGAACAGACAGCCAATTACCGGAATGAAAGTGGCCACAGTCTGAACGCCGCCCCCCATACCATCCGCCAGTACGACTCGAACCACCTCAGGCAGGCCGATGGCCGAGAGGAGTCGGCCGAAACCATCGACAAAAATCACACCGAAGAGGATGTCAAAAAAGTCGATAAAGGCGCTGCCTACATTGATAGCGAACATAAACAGCAGGTACATCACCCCTAGGAAAATAGGGATGCCTAGCCAACGATTCAGCACCACCCGGTCAATTTTGTCTGAACGGGTGATGCTGACTTCGCGGGGACGGGTCGCCACCTCATTGACTAGTCGGTGAGCATAGCCGTAGCGGCTGTCAGCGATAGCGATATCGATATCTTCCCCCAATACCTGATGAATTCGGCGGCGCTGTTCGACCACCTGGCGCAGTAGCTCAGGGGACAGGTTGGCGACAGGGCCGCCGTCGTATTCCAGCAGTTTCAGGGCGGTCCAGCGATCAAGGGCGGTGGGTGGAGTAGTGGTTGCGATCGCGGGCGTTAACATCGTCAACGCTTCCTCAATCACCGACGGATAGACCACCTGAGCGCTGGGGCGCTGGGGCTCAACCAGGAACTCATCCAAACAGCTACGCAGCTCATCCACCCCCTGACCCCGAGAAGCCACCATCGGCGTCACCGGACAGCCCAGTCGTTCCGACAACCGTTTGGGATTGACGCGGACGCCTTGTTCTTGGGCTACATCCATCATGTTCAGCACCACCACCAACGGCAGCCCCATCTCCAGAAGCTGGGTAGTGAGATAGAGATTGCGCTCCAGGTTAGAGGCGTCCACGATTTTGACTGCGACATGGGCCTCGCCGGACAGCAGGTAGTCGCGGGCGATGACTTCATCGACAGCACTGCCCTCGTCTTCTGCATCAATCGCGTAGATACCGGGCAGATCCACCACGGTTACGGTTTTATCGCCGTAGCGGTAGCTGCCTTCCTTGCGGTCTACGGTGACGCCGGGCCAGTTGCCTACCCTTTGGTTGGCGCCGGTCAGCGCATTGAAGAGTGTAGTTTTGCCGCAGTTGGGGTTGCCGATGAGGGCGATCGTCCTGTTAGTCATGACGACTCTCCTCAGGGACGATGACTTCCACTCTCAAGGCGGCGGCCTCATGCTTCCGCAGACTCAGCTTAAAGCCTCGCACTTCAATTTCAATTGGATCGCCCAAGGGAGCCTGACGGGTAACGGCGAACTGGGCGCCGGGGGTAAGGCCCATTGACAAAAGCTTCTCGCGATAGGCGCGGCTGCCTTTCTCATAGCCCACGATGCGGCCAGATTGACCGACCGCCAGGGTGCCCAGGTGTAGGCTTGCTGGCATTGCATATTCTCCACTTTCCGACTGTATTGGCTCTTGATGCGTAGCAGCTCGATCGACCGCCTGCTGCACTGTGGTTACCATTACCCGGTGCGCCATCCCCGCCCCTAAGCCAATGCGACATCCTTGCAGGGCGACAATCACAGAACCGCTTTCAGTCCGACTGACAACGGTGATTTCGCTGCCCTGAACAATGCCGACATCCATCAGGCGGCGCAGCATGCGGCGCCCCCCTTTAATTTGGGCGATCCAGAGGCGATCGCCCACAGATGTCATCGCTAATGGCAACTGAACCCCGCCTGGAGTATGGGAAGTGGCGACATTCCGAGGAGATGCGGGGGGCTCGTCCAGGTCGGCAGTGCCGCCGATAAAGGTTATGTTCCAGGGTTGAGAA
>JAKSDM010001415.1 GCA_022360135.1 Pseudanabaenales cyanobacterium
AGAAACACCACATCGCAGGGCAAAGGTACAACCTCTCCCGGGGTGATATGGACGCCTTTAGCGTTGGATTGTGACGTAACCTGACGAACTCGGATATTCGGTAGCGGAATGGTCACAATGCTCTCATTGGGCCGCCGCATACTGGGGAGGGTTTCTAAGTATGGTCGATGGCGCTTCAGCAGCTCGATCGCCCCCGTATAATGACTGCAGAGGGATAGGAGTTCTTCGTAATAAACCTGCTTCACGCCCATAACTGAAATCAGATAAGTTTGCTTACTAGGATGGACATCCCAAGCATTTTAACGAACCCCTTGAAGAGTCTTGCGGGAGTATCCACTTAAAGCGGGAAATTATTCCTGAAACCGATTGCCGAAAATTTCGTAAAAAGAATTAAGCAGCCTTAATCAAAAATTCAAACTGTCCCTCTGAAATAACTCCTTATTGAAGGATTACGTTACTATCCGAGAATGTAATCACTATCACATTTTCTATGGAGCAGGAATCACTACCAACGGAGATTATACTCAACAATCCCCGTCGATCGCTGGGGAAAGTCTACCTTGACTGGACTCCACAACCGGGAGCCTATGTGGCCTTTGAAGGCAAAACCTACACTGTTTTAGAACGTCGCCATCGGTATCATCTAAAGACCAACCGCTATCGGCTACACAAGGTTGCTCTTTACGTCCAGACGGCTCAACCGCCTGATGAGAGAAGTTTTTTGCACGATTGCTGGGTGCTGGGAGACGTTACCTGCCGCTATAACGCTCAATCAGAACTGGTTCGCTGTGCTGTAAATCCTTCTGGTCCTTGCAAATTATGTCGTTTCTATGAATCGAGGCATGAATGAAGGGTGTGGGATATAGGGTGTGGGGGAACAGACCTAAATCCCCAAACATTCTCCAACTTCTAGGCGACTTCCGTTAGCAAAATCCCAGGCTGATTGCGATCGCTTGCCTGTTGGTTGAACTTGGCGTAGGAGCAGGTGTCCTTCTCCAGTCTGTATGACTGGGCCATGTCCTTTCAGGATATGAATAATTTCTCCAGGTTGGGCGACCGATTGACTTTTCTGCTTGATGAATGCGTTCCAATCAATTTCAATGGTTTGGAGGTCAGTCGGCGCCTGTGGCCAATAATCAGTTCCTAGGGGAATAGCAGCGCTAATTTTAAGGGCGCTGCCGCGAAACTGGGTGGCGCAGTTCGGAAAAAAGCCTCGTATCTGATTGTGCAAAGCGATCGCGGATTTCGACCAGTCTAAGGCATAGTCTGCTTTCTTGATTAATGGGGCATAGGTGGCGTTTGTATCATCCTGAGGAACTGGTTTTAACGCCTGCTGCTCCAGCTTTTTTAGCGTTTCAATCAGTAAATCCGCACTTAAGTCGGCTAACTTCTCAGCCGCCTCCCAAGCGTTATCTAGCAGACCAATGGGAATGGTCGCCTGCAGCAGCATTGGCCCGGTGTCCATACCTGCATCCATCTGCATAGTGGTTACACCGGTTACGCTTTCGCCCTGATAAATACTCCACTGAATCGGAGCCGCTCCCCGATAAGCTGGCAAAATTGATGCGTGGGCATTAATACATCCTAGACGAGGTAGGTCGAGGATTTGCGGCGACAGAATTTGGCCATAGGCGACAACGACAAAAGCCTCTGCCTGGGCATGACGCAAATTCTGTAAGACCTTTTCGTCTTGCTTGATTCGGACTGGTTGCCAAATTGGACAGGGGATAGCTGACGCCACTGCTTTCACGGGGGACGGCGTTACTTTGCCCCCCCGTCCGCGACGCTTGTCCGGTTGGGAGACAACCGCGACGACATCAAAATCGGGATGAGCGCATAAGCGCTCTAAACTGGGGACGGCGAATTGAGGTGTGCCGAAGAAAACGATTCTCATGAATTAGGGGTTGGCGTTACCTAGAATCAATTATGATTTCAATTCGACGATTTCGCTGACGGTCGGTTGCGGTGTTATTGCTGGCGAGAGGTTGCGTTTGACCATATCCTATCGGAACAAAGTGATAAGTATGACCGAGGATTTGAGCCAGACGCCGTTCAATTGCGATCGCTTGCTGAAAGGTCAGTTCTCGGCTGATGTTGGCTTCTGTCTGGTTATCGGTATGGCAACCAATCAGGATGGCGGCGCCGGGATATTTGACCAGATCGGGGATAATGCTATCTAAAATACTTTTCGCCTCTGCTTTTAAACTCTCTTGATTGTCCTCAAACAAGAGATCACTGGGTAGGGTCACTTTAAGGGGAGCAACCGTAGCTAAGATATTCCCTGCCGTCGAATCAGGCGCTGAACGAGTAGGAATGGGAAACGGTTCAGCTGCCGTATTGGCGGCCTCCCCCGTCGCGGCGGGCGCTGTCTGGAAGGAGATTTGCCGATTTAAGGTTTGCAGGCGACTTGCTAAGGACGAATTGGAGGGAGGCTGTCCTAGTTGAGTCTCTAGTTTCGTCGTGCGATCGCTCAGGTCCTGTAATTCTGTTTCCAGCAGGGCCAATGTTTGTTCCACCTGCTGTTGCTCAGCCGCCGTCAGAGATCTGATCGGGTTAGGATTTGAGACAACGGTTTGGGAGGGCGGCGGGGCTGATTCAGTCGATGAGAAACTCGGGTCGAGGTTTTTCGGGGAGAGAGAAGCTTGATTCCAAAGTTCAGATAGACGCTGAATTCGTCGGATAAAATGGCTGGAGCGTCGCAGGACAATTTCTTGGAGCGGGGGCGCTGGAGACTGAGCTGGATAATAATACTTGGCGACAGCGACTCCCGCCAACCAGGCACCACTGGTGCTCACTCCCAATAGCAGTAGACGAAAGATAAAGGTTAGTAGCGATCTCACTCTGCCA